>JAUNIK010000504.1 GCA_030523505.1 Prevotellaceae bacterium
ACAACCTGTTTGGCCCTTATACTTCCGACTTGATTCCGAAGAACGCCAACGTCAATGTGTGGTTCGTCGGCATTGGGGTAAAGTACAATCTTTCAAGCCTTTGGAAGAACAAGCATGACATCCGTAAGGCACGACACGAAAGCACTCAGGCACGCGAAAGTGTGCAGTTGGCACGCGAAGGAATAGAAAATGCCGTACAGGCAAACTACACCAATCTGCTGACGAGTTCGGTAGAGGTCAGCACACAGGAGAAGCAGGTGGAACTTGCCGACCAGAACTACACCGTGGTCAAAAATCGCTACGACAATGACCTCGCGTTGTTGACCGACATGCTCGACGCTTTAAACATGAAGTTCTCTGCCGAAATGGCTTTGGTGAATGCACGCATCAACATGCTCTACAACTATTTCAAACTAAAATACATAACAAATACGCTATAATATGAACAAGAACAAAATTTCAACCTATATTTATAATGCTATCGTGATACTCTGTATAGCATGTGGTGCGGCGTATGCTGCAAGTCAGTTTATGCATTTCGGCGGTGGCGAAGTGACCGATAATGCCCGTGTGTGTCAGAACATCGTACCTCAGAACTGTCGAGTGCAAGGTTTCATTCGAGAGGTTCGCTTTACGGAGTTTCAGGAGGTGAAGAAGGGCGACACGCTTGTCATCATCGAAGATGCAGAGTTCCGTCTTCGTCTGGCACAGGCAGAGGCTGACCTAACACGTGCCGAACGAGGTTCGCAGGGAACAGCAAGTAGCATCAACACAACCAAGACGAGCATCAGCGTTACCGAAGCCGGCATTGAGGCAGCTCGTGTGCAGATGGAGAATGCACAAAGAGAGGATGCTCGTTTTGAGAAACTTCTGCAGCAAGATGCTGTAACCCAACAGCAGTATGACAATGTTCACACCGGTTATCTAAGTGCCAAGGCAGCATACGAGCAGGCACTTCGTTCGCGCAACACACAGACGGCTGTTGTGGCAGAGCAAGGACATCATCTCTCGGCATCAGAAGCTGCCATCGAATTGGCTCGTGCTCAGGTGGATATTGCCCGACTGAACCTGTCGTATTGCTACATCATAGCCACCTGCGATGGTGTGGTTGGAAGCAAGGATATTCATGTAGGTCAGCTGGTTAACCCTGGTCAGACGATGGTGAGCATCGTTGACAAGAACGAGAAATGGGTGGAGGCAAACTATCAGGAGTCACAGATGCCGAACGTCAAGGTGGGCGACAAGGTCCGCTTTACTGCCGATGCCGTTCCGGGGGTGGAATACACGGGTGTCGTTGAGCGTATCTCTGACGCAACAGGAAGTGTGTTCTCGCTGATTCCTATCGACAATGCCACTGGCAATTTCGTGAAGGTGGAGCAGCGTGTGACGGTACGAGTGAAGATTGACGCATGCGACGACCGGAAGAAGTTGCATGGCGGTTATAATGTGGTTTGTAAGGTAGAGGAGTAATGGGACGACTGACTGAATTTCTGATGAAGGCACCACCGCCACCACCGGGCATGGGGTTCGCTATGCCCATGATGAAAGGATGGGTGCCTCGCAGGTTGCAACCGTGGATTTACGTCCTTACAGCTCTGTGCTTCCAGTTCTCGGGAGGCATGTATCTGGGTGCGCTGGATGAGATTCGTGGTACGACAAACTTCATGATCGAGGACGTGATGTTTCTGCTCTATGCCACGCTGGCGGGTATGGCGGTGTGGTTCCCTATGCTGTTCAGGATGAAGTTCCGCTTCACCAATCAGCAACTACTGTGTATCTCTGCTATCGTCTTGGGTATCTGCAACATCATCACCATGCATAGCCAGTCGATGCCCGTATTGGTTGTGGCGTGTTTCATCGCTGGTATTGCCAAGATTCAAGGCACCTTCGAGTGCATGAGCAACATCCAATTGTGGATTACTCCGAAGCGCGACTTTGCCGTGTTTTTCCCTGTGCTCCACATCATCCTTCTCACAGCGATAGAGGGCGGTGGTTGGCTTGCTGCATGGATGGGACATCATTTCACATGGCAGATGATGCACGTCTTCACCGTGGGCACAATGTCGTTCGTGTTGCTGACGCAGATCGTGTTGTGCCGTCCGTTCTGCCCTATGCCCAACCGCTTTTCGCTGAAAGGAACTGACTGGCAGGGAGCGTTGCTCATCTGCGTGACGATGCTCCTGCTCTCGTACATCTTTGTTTATGGAGATTACTACCGATGGTTCGCCAGCCAGCATATAAGAATGGTGGGAGCATT
>JAUNIK010000021.1:0-8051 GCA_030523505.1 Prevotellaceae bacterium
CAACAGTGCTATCCAAAGGGCAATATTTCCGAGCGCAGAGAAGAAGAAATAATAAATACCGAAGAAGAATATAGCACCTACAAAACAAGAAAGGAACATCTCTTTGGTACGTGTCATACCAATGAACAAACCGTCATATATAAAAGCCAACACTCCACACACTGGTATCAACAATGCAAAAAACGAATAATCGTGCGAGGCTTCAATAACGGTGTTATCGCTTGTAAGCAACGACAGGAACCCATCGCCGCCGAGGTAATACACCATCGTGAAAAGCACTGTAAACAATCCGCCCCATACAAGGAGGTTTCTATGCAATTGTCCTAAAGACTTTCTATCCTCTGCTCCGACAAAGCGCCCTGCCAATGCTTCTCCGGCAAAGGCGAAACCGTCCATGACATACGAGAACAATGTGAACAGAGTCATTATCAATGTGTTGACAGCAAGTATCACTTCACCTTGTGCACTACCGGCAGAGGTAAAGAACAGATTGACTGCCACAAGACATAATGTACGGAAAAAGATATCGCGGTTTGTACTGAAGAAAGCCGCCATACGATTGGCGTCATAAGTAGATGCTCCATCTCCGGACTTATCTCTATTGAATGGAGAACGCAAACCAAGCACCGTTTCCTCAGGATAGAGACGGCGGGAAGAGAAATACAGCATCAGGAAGGCAATCCATTGCGAGAGCGCCGTACCGAGAGCTACTCCGGCGATATCCATCTTCAACACAAAGACAAACATCAACGAGAATACTATATTGATGACATTCTGCGATACGGCAACAAGCATCGGTGTCTTGGTGTTTTGCATTCCGATAAGAAAGCCATTCAATGCAAAAGAACCTAACACAGCCGGTGCTCCGAAGATTACTATATTAAAATATGTGGAAACGAGATGCACAGAACTGTCACCGACCTGCATCAGTATCATTGCTACAGAACGGATAGGAACCATACACACAAGCATCGCTACTCCTAAAAGGAATCCTATAGAAAGGCTACGTTTGAACAACCAGTTGATTCCAGCGCGATCTTTTGCTCCATAAGCCTGAGCTGTCATACCTGATGTACCCATTCGTAGGAACGCCAGTACCCAGTACATCACATTGAATATCATTGCTCCAACACTGATGGCAGCAAGATATGAAGCATTGCCGATATGTCCCACTATGGCGATATCCACTAATGAGAGCAATGGCACCGTGATGTTCGACACTATCGAAGGCACAGCCAGTCTTATGATTTCCCGATTCAAAGTGAAGAGTTAAAAGTTAAGAGTGAAGAGCGAAGAGTGAAAGGTTATATATTGTATTTATCTTTCCTTTTTGCAGAAGGATGTGGTGCTGGCATTCCTGGGGCAACACTTGGATTCACTGTTCCTCCCGATGGCATTGATCCGCCTTTCATTCCGCGGTAGTTCATCCAGCGTGACATTATCCTATCCACATAGTCGGCTGTCTCACTGCCTCGCATATATCCACTCTTCACCACCGGATCATTGTAATACTGTGGTTTCTGCAATCCGAGTATGTATTCCCTGACATTCTCCCATGAATAAGGCGACTTGCCGTTCTTCCTTGCCAATGCCATGGCATCACGCACATGGAAAGAACCTCCATTATAACTTGCGAGCACAAATTTTATCCTCTCCGTAGGATTACCTATATCCGAGAATTTGTTCGATAATTGCGCTATGTATTTCGCTGCGTGAGCCACATTCTGCTCAGGGTCGTATATCTGTGAACGAGGCAAGCCCAACTCATCGGCTGTTTTCGGCATTATCTGCATCAATCCTGCAGCGCCCGCCCATGAACGAGCTCTTGGGTCGAAGCACGACTCTTGATAACACTGCGCCGCCAACAAATGCCAATCCCAACCGGCTACAGGTGCATAGCGCTGGAAAAGATGATCGTAATTGGAGATGATACCCTTTGAACGGTTGAGCATCGGTGAATAAACATGGCGCTTTACTGTGGCACTTGCAAGAAGCAGTGATTGCTGTTCAGTCACTTTCTTTATGACACTCGCCGTCATATAGTCTTCCAGCTCTTCTATCAGTGATGTATTCGACTGATTTACAAGCCAATGCCACTTATTAGCAGAAGCATCGCTCAAACAGTTTTCCAATCCCTCAAAACTCTCTTTGAAAGGCATTGCAACAATGTCTGCTTCTCCCTTTTGCACTCGTTCCACCATCTCCGTGGTATCCTTGCAGATATCCACTCTCAACGCCACTCCCTCATGCTGGCAGAATTCCTCAAGAAGCATATAATGGAGTCCCATTCCGCGTCCATGATATTCATAATAGGTGTCAGGTCCCGACATGGTGACCATTATCAGTTCACCGTTGGAAATAATGTCATCCAAACCGAGTATGGAATCCGAAAAAGAAGTATCGTCAGTAGTGCCCCAAGGGTTTGGAGCACTCGCCTTCTGTTCGCATCCCAAAATGAGGAATAACGACAAGGCAATGGTTAATAAAGGGTATATCTTCTTCAAATCGCGTACAAAATTAATAAATTCCTTTGGATTTATAAATAAAAAGTATTACTTTTGCGTTAGTTTTCAGAATAATTAGTCTTTCAATCACATAATAACATACTATTTGTGATAGAAATAACCAACAAACAAGAACAATATGTTACGAATAGCTGTTCAGTCAAAAGGTCGTCTTTTTGAGGACACAATGAACCTTCTCGCCGAAGCAGACATCAAAATTGGAGGGTCAAAGCGCACACTCCTCGTCAAGTCAGACAACTTCCCTCTAGAGGTGTTATACCTTCGCGATGATGATATTCCACAATGTGTGGCAAGTGGTGTAGCCGACATCGGTGTTGTGGGCGAGAATGAATATACGGAGCGTGGCGAATGCGCTGACATCGTAAAGCGTCTTGGATTCTCCAAATGCCGTCTGTCTTTGGCTATACCTAAGGCCATTGATTATCCTGGCGTTGAATGGTTCAACGGCAAAAAGATTGCCACATCATATCCAAACATCCTTCACCATTATATGGATGAGCATCACATCAACTGCGACATCCATGTAATCAACGGTAGTGTGGAGATCAGCCCTGGTATCGGCTTGGCTGATGCTATCTTCGATATCGTAAGTTCTGGTTCAACCCTTGTGAGCAATAATCTCCGTGAGGTGGAGGTCGTTATGAAGAGCGAAGCGCTCCTTATTGGCAATCAGCAACTGTCAGACGAAAAGAAAAACATCCTTGATGAGATGCTTTTCCGTTTTCAGGCTGTACGCAATGCGGAAGACAAGAAATATGTGCGTATGAATGCTCCAAAGGAGCGACTCGACGACATCGTTGCCGTTCTTCCTGGTTTGAAGAGCCCTACAATCATCCCACTGGCCGACGAGAACTGGTGCTCTGTTCATGCTGTTATCGACCAGAAGGTTTTCTGGGAGATTATCGGCAAACTGAAGGAACTCGGTGCACAGGGTATCCTCGTCACCCCAATCGAAAAAATGATATTATAAGACCACTCGGCCCCTCCCCAACCCTCCCGAGGGAGGGAGCTAGAAAGTATGCATATTAGTAATGGTTAAATTATGAAAACCCTTATATACCCATCTCGCGAGTGTTGGAACTCTATCGTTGAGCGTCCTCATCTCGATGTTTCCGAGTTAAATGCCATTGTCAATGGTGTTCTCAGCGATATCCGTGCCAATGGTGACAAGGCAGTGAAAGCCTATGAGGAGAAATTCGACAAGGTTGTTCTCAACTCGCTCCAAGTGAGCGAGGAAGAGATGAACGAAGCCGAAACACTCGTAAGCAGTGATTTGAAAAATGCACTGCGTCAGGCTCACCACAACATACTTCGTTTCCACGAATCACAGCGTTTTGAAAGCACGAAAGTGGAGACTTGCGAGGGTGTCACCTGTTGGCAGAAGAGTGTTGCCATCGAGAAGGTGGGACTCTATATTCCTGGTGGCACTGCCCCACTCTTCTCTACCGTCTTGATGCTTGCTACACCGGCGAAGATTGCCGGTTGCCGCGAGATAGTGCTCTGCACACCTCCTAACCGCGAGGGTAAAGTTCATCCAGCAATCCTCATGGCTGCTCGCATCGCTGGAGTGAGCAAGATTTTCAAAGCTGGTGGTGTTCAAGCTATCGGCGCTATGGCTTACGGCACAGAATCAGTACCCAAGGTAAGCAAGATTTTCGGTCCAGGCAACCAGTTTGTCATGGCCGCCAAACAGCAGGTTTCTCTCCACGATGCCGCTATCGACATGCCTGCAGGACCATCTGAAGTGTGCGTCATTGCCGATCATACGAGCAATCCGGTGTTCGTAGCAGCCGACCTGTTATCACAGGCAGAGCATGGCACCGACTCACAGGTGATACTCATCTCTACTTCAAATGCATTGATTGAAAGAACTCAAGAAGAGATTGAACGCCAACTGGAGGTGCTTCCAAGAAAGGAGATTGCAAAGAAGACACTAGAGAATTCGCAGATGATTCTTGTGCACGACACCCTCGAGGCTATCGACCTCAGCAATGAGTATGCACCAGAGCATCTCATCATCTGCACCGAGGATTACGAGTCGCTTGCTGAGAAGGTTGTCAATGCAGGTAGCGTGTTCCTTGGTCCTTTGGCTTGCGAGAGTGCTGGCGACTACGCAAGTGGTACCAACCACACACTCCCTACTCACGGTTATGCCATGGCTTATAGTGGTGTGAACCTTGACTCATACTGTCGAAAGATTACTTTCCAGCATATCACCGAGAAAGGCATCAACTCAATCGGTCGCACTGTAGAACTGATGGCCGAGAATGAGCAACTCGACGCCCACAAGAACGCCATGACAGTAAGAATACACCAATGCCGTTCATAAACCCGTCATCATTAATTTTATGAAAGAACTATCCTCTCTTCTCCGACCAAACATACTATCGCTGGCACCTTACAGCAGTGCCCGCAATGAGTATAGTGGGAAAGTAGCACGCGTGTTTCTCGACGCTAATGAGAATCCTTATAACAAGCCCTTCAACCGCTATCCTGACCCACTGCAAGTGGAACTGAAGGAAGCCATCTCAAAGGTGAAGGGCGTGCCGGCAGGCAATATCTTCCTCGGTAACGGTTCCGACGAGGCAATCGATCTGCCTTACCGTTGCTTCTGCCGTCCAGGCATTGACAATGTCGTTGCCATCGAACCAACATATGGCATGTATAAAGTCTGTGCAGATATCAACGACGTGGAGTACCGTCCAGTACTTCTCGACGAACATTTCCAGATTAGTGCAGAGGCACTTCTCGAGGCTTGCGATGACAATACGAAGATCATCTGGATATGTAGCCCTAACAACCCTACGGGCAACAATATCAACCGCGAAGCTATACTGAAAGTCATCGAGCAGTTCCAGGGAATCGTCATCGTTGACGAGGCATACAGCGACTTCTCGCGTGAGACACCAATGCGACTCGCTATCACCAGGTATCCGAACCTCATTGTCCTCAACACCCTCAGCAAGGCGTGGGGATGTGCCGCAATCCGATTGGGAATGGCATTCGCAAGCGAGGAGATTATCGAGGTGTTCAACAAGGTGAAATACCCTTATAACATCAACATCCTCACTCAGAATCAGGCGCTCGAGGCTGTTAAGGATCCGTTCAGTGTTGATCGCTGGGTGAAGACACTCCTTGAAGAGCGTGAACGACTGATGGCTGCCTTCAAGATGTTGCCGATAACCAAAATTGTGTACCCGAGCGATGCCAATTTCTTCCTTGTGAAGGTCACTGATGCGCAGAATATCTACGACTATCTTGTCGATGAAGGTATCATTGTAAGAAACCGCACACGAGTATCACTCTGTCAGAACTGCCTCCGTATCACCATCGGCACTAAGACCGAGAACGCCGAACTCCTTGGAGCCTTGCGCAGCTACGGACTACGCTAAGGCGTTGGAAGGGAATAACAAACTTACGATAAGCAACAAAATAAAGGCCCGCAATGCGAGCCTTTATTTTGTTTATGAGTCTGATACTTGTAATCCTTGATAATTAGAATGGGAGGTCGTCGTTCGACTCTTCTGTATTTGCAGCAGCTGCAGCAAATGGATCTGCTGCTGGAGCAGCACTGGCTACTGGTGCAGCAGCTGGAGCTGGTGCAAATGGGGCTTGTGGTGGGAATGGATCAGTTGGTGCAGCACCGTTACCACCTACTGACGCAGGATCTACCTGACGAACATCGTAAGCACGGATGTCTGTAAACCAACGGCCGTTCCATTCGCGAGCATCGATATCAAACTGTACGCTCACTTCCTGACCTACCTGAATATTGAAACGCTGAAGACGGTCAGCTCCCCATACATTGAAAACCAGTTTGCGCTGATACTGATCGTGCTGCTGGAGAACAAACTCCTGACTAATCCATTTCTCACCTGGGTTTCGCTTGCTGTCACCAGTGCGAGGCTCAAGTGCAGCGATAATTTTTCCTTGTAATTCCATATATCTATATACCTATTTAATTTTTTATATTTGCTATGATTTGAACGAATTCCGACACTCTTGATGCGATTTTTCCAAATTCAAATGCGAAATTAATAAAATAGTTCTAAAAATAGAAACTTTTCCGGCGATTTTTTTGTTTTGAACGATAAAATTTCGTATTTTTGCGATAGAATAAATAAATAAAACATATTAATATGAGATTTACCTTATCAAGCAGTGAACTCAACGCACAGTTGCAGACACTCTCAAAAGTTATCAACAGCAAGAACACACTTGCAATTCTGGATTGTTTCCTCTTCGAAGTATCTCATGGCAAGATGACTATCACAGCCAGCGACAGCGAGACAGTGATGACTACATCTATCGCTATCGAGGATGCTGAGGTGGAGGGCAAGTTCGCTATTCCTAACCGTACTATCCTTGACGCTTTGCGTGAGTTGCCAGAGCAGCCTCTGACATTTGATATCGACCCAGTAAACCTTACCATTAAGGTGCTCTACCAGAATGGTATGTACAACTTCACAGCTATGAATGCTGACGAGTATCCTCATATCCAGCCAATCGGTGAAGGTGCTTCGGTAATCACTATCGACGCAAATATCCTCAGCAGCAATATCAGCCGTTCAATCTTCGCTACTGCTCAGGACGAGCTCCGCCCTGTGATGAACGGTATCTATTTCGACCTTACTCCTGACTCATTGGCAATCGTTGCAAGCGACGGTCATAAGTTGGTTCGCAACAAGAACTACACAGTGAAGTCGGAAACACCTGCTGCATTCATCTTGCAGAAGAAGCCTGCAACCCTCCTGAAGAACGTCCTCGGTAAGGATGGTGGCGATGTGGTAATCAAGTTCGACTCGCGTAATGCTGAAATCACATTCGGCGAGGGCAAGCTCTGCTGCCGCCTTATCGAAGGTCGCTACCCTAACTACAACAGTGTAATCCCACAGAACAACCCTAACGAGCTTACAATCGATCGTAAGGTGCTCATCTCTGCCCTTCGTCGTGTATTGCCATTCGCAAGTGGCACACAGCTCATCCGTTTGAACCTTGATGGTGGCAAACTTGAGTTGAAGTCTGAGGACCTCGATTTCGCTACAAGTGCTCAGGAGAAGGTGATGTGCGACTACAACGGTCGTCCAATGAGTATCGGCTTCAAGGGCGGTTCACTTACTGAGATTCTGAACAATCTCGATTGCGAGCAGATCACTCTCCGTCTGTCAGATCCAAGTCGTGCAGGTGTTATCGTTCCTACAACACAGACAGATGACGAAGAGGTGTTGATGCTTATCATGCCAATGCTTTTGAACGATTAGCCTACCCTCCCCCTCCCTAAAGGGAAGGGACCAATAAAGACAAGAGTTTTTAATGAAACTTAATTTAACAAAACCACTGGTGTTCTTCGAATTGTAGACCACCGTTCTTGATATAGTAAACGACCGTATTATCCAGATTTCATACATCAAGATATGGCCGAATGGTGATGAGAAACGTAATAACCTCTTCATCAATCCACAGAAACCTATCCCACCGATTGTAGAGGAACTGACACACATCACAAACGAGATGGTGGCTTCGGCT
>JAUNIK010000021.1:8061-13701 GCA_030523505.1 Prevotellaceae bacterium
GGTGTTTGAGGGCAGTGATATTGCGGGATATAACTCCAACCAGTATGACATTCCACTACTTGCCGAGGAGTTTATCAGAGCTGGCGTCAACTTCGACTTCTCTAAGTGCAGAATGATTGATGCGATGGTGATATTCCGCAAGATGGAACGACGCAACCTCGCTGCTGCATACAAGTTCTACACCGGCAGAAAGATGGAGGACGACTTCCAGGCTCATCGTGCTGACGAGGACACAGAAGCAACACTCCGCGTGTTGGAAGGACAGCTCGATATGTATGCACCGGGAATGCAGGAAGAAGAGGACAGAGTGCTCGAAAACAATATGGATTTCCTTCACGAGTTCTCTCGCCAGGGCAACAATGTTGATTTCGCCGGTCGTTTCAAATGGATGCCACTCACCGATGCCTCAGGCAAACAGGTGTTGGACGAGAAAGGCAACCCTGTGATGAAGGAGACATTCAACTTCGGAAAGTACAAGAATATGTTTGTTGTCGATGTGCTAAGACGCGATCCCGGCTATTACAGTTGGATGATGCAGGGAGAATTTCCTGCCGACACAAAGCAGGTTCTTACACGCATCCGCCTGAAAGAATTAGGAAAATAAGCAAGTACACATTATTTATATGATTAGATTCGCAAGAAATATTATTATCGTCATTTCACTGCTCTGTTCGCTTAATGGATGGAGCCAGGAACTTGATGCTAATATCCGAATCAATCACAATCAGATTCAGGGTACTGATGACAGTGTGTTTGAAAATCTAGAAGAAACACTCACCCGCTTCGTCAACGAGAAGCAATGGACAAACCTCCAATTCCAGAAGAACGAGCGAATAGCGTGCAACTTCAATATCACTGTCACAAAATACGACGCATCGACCAATGTGTTCACTTGTCGTGCAGTGGTTCAAGCCAACCGTCCTGTGTATAACTCGGCTTATACAACTACTCTCTACAACAACACCGACAACGAGTTTACATTTGAATTCGCACAGTTCGATCAGATTGAGTTCAACGAGGAGATGGTTGACAACCAGTTGACGGCGCTCATGGCTTATTATGCCTATCTCATCATCGGTCTTGATCTTGACTCGTTCGGTCCTATGGCGGGCGAGGACATACTGCAACGTTGTCTCAATCTGTGCAACAATGCCCAGAACCTGAACTTCCCTGGATGGAAGGCGTTTGAGAACGATCGTAACCGCTTTGCTATCATCAACGACTACCTTGACGGTGCCATGCAACCATTCCGACAGTTGCAATACGACTATTATCGCAAGGGACTCGACGAGATGGCTTCCAATGCCGAACGCGGTCGCACAAATATCACCGAGGCATTGGAGAATGATTTGAAAAAAGCCCACGAAGACCGCCCTTTGAGTCTTGTGCCTCAGATATGGACAGATTACAAGAAGGATGAGTTGGCAAATATATACAAAGGTAAAGGCACAGCAAAGGAGAAAGAATCCGTTTACGACATCCTTTTCGGCATCAATGCCAGCCAGAGTAACACGTGGGATAAGATAAAAGAATGATAGTATGCTCAGGCAATTACTTATAAAGAATTTTACACTCATCGACCAATTAGAGGTTGACTTCTACCCTGGTTTCTCCGTCATTACCGGTGAAACAGGCGCAGGAAAGAGCATCATTCTTGGTGCTCTTGGTTTGTTATTAGGCAACAGAGCCGACAGCAAGGTAATAAAAGATGGTGCACAGCGTTGTACTGTTGAAGCACATTTCGATATTGCCAACTACGATATGAAGCACATCTTTGACGAGAATGACATCGACTATTTCGAGGATGACTGCATCATTCGCCGTGAAGTCAACGCCAATGGCAAGAGTCGTGCTTTCATCAACGACACCCCGGCGAGCCTTTCTGTTCTCAAAGAACTCGGCGAGCAACTCATCGACATCCACTCCCAGCATCAGAACCTCCTTCTTCAAAAGGATGATTTCCAGATGTCAGTGGTAGATATCATTGCTCAGAGCAAACCTGTTGTTGAAAAGTACAAGAAAGCATTCGAGGAATACCACTCCGCAAAGACAAAACTGCAGAAAACAAAGGAGAATATCGCCGCCAATGCAGCGAATGCCGATTATGTTCGTTTTGTTTATGAAGAACTGGCGGAACTGAAACTCCAGGAAGGTGAAGACGAACAGTTGGAGCAACTTCAGAACACCATGCAACACTCAGAGGATATCAAGAGCGGTTTGTACGAGATTGATTCCAATATGAGTGATGAAGATACTGGTGCCATCACCCGCCTTTACCGTTGTCTTTCTGCATTACGTACCATTACTAAGGTATACCCTCAGGCGGAAGATATTCACGAGCGTCTGGATTCTGCATACATCGAGATTAAGGACATCTCTGCCGAGATTGCCGGCATGCTTGAAGATGTTGATTACGATCCCGACGAACTGCAGCGTATCAATGAACGCCTCGACAGAATCTACTCCCTCGAGCATAAGCATCATGTCAATACCGTCAACGAACTCATTGAACTTGAAAAGCAGTTCAAAGAAACACTCAACGGCATCGACAATAGTGAGGAAGCACTCGATGAACTAGAGAAGGCTGTCGCAAAGGCACTAAAAGACGCAGAGAAGGAAGCCAAGGAACTGACAAAGTTGCGTAAGGCTGGTGCAAAGCTCATAGAGAAAGAGATGGCGGAGCGTCTGAAACCACTTGGTTTGCCTAATGTACGCTTCAATGTGGAGGTGTCGCCGGTAGCACTCGCACAGAACGGTGCCGACAAGGTAGAATTCCTTTTCTCTGCCAACCCAGGCACCCCACTCCGCCCTGTCAGTCAGATTGCCAGTGGTGGTGAGATTGCCCGTGTGATGTTGTCGCTGAAGGCAATGCTCAGCGGTGCTGTGAAACTTCCTACAATCATCTTTGATGAGATCGACACTGGTGTTTCTGGTCGTGTAGCAGAACAGATGGCTGTAATAATGAAGGAGATGGGACTCAACGAGCGTCAGGTTATCAGCATCACCCACCTGCCACAGATTGCCGCTATGGGAAGCAACCACTACAAGGTATATAAAGAGCAGGATGCTACCGAGACACGTAGCCACATGAACCATCTCAATGACGAAGAACGAATAAACGAGATTGCCCAGATGCTCAGTGGCAGCAATATCACTGAGGCTGCAATACATAATGCAAAAGAACTGTTAGGAAAACAATAACTCCGAAAATCAATAAAGATGAAAAGAACTATCATAACATCACTGTTATCACTGATTGCACTGTTCTCTTTTGCCCAGGGCGGCAATGTGCAGAAAGCAAGCAAATCGGTATTTACACTTACCACATTCAAGGCCGATGGCTCGATACTCGCCACCACTCACGGTGTTTACTGCGGTGCACAAGGTGAGGCCATTGCGGCATTCACTCCATTTATTGGTGCAAGCAGTGCGGTTATCATCGATGCCTCTGGCAAGAAAGCCGAGGTTGAGGCCCTCTATGGTGCAAACAACATGTACGACATGTGTCGCTTCAAAGTTGCATCAAAAGCCACTACCCCACTGCCAATAGCAAAGACTGCCATATCGGGCAAAGCATACGCTATAGGATACAGCACAAAGAAGGCCGCCATAACCCCGCTGACAGTAAAATCAACAGAGGCTTTCAAGGACAAGTACACATACTACGTGTTCAACGAGGAGATAAACGAGGATATCGAGGGTTGTCCTATCGTCAACGATAACGGCGAACTGGTGGGATTGGTGCAGCGTTCAAAAACTACCTACGACATTCACTCTACCGATGCAAAGTATTACTCAGAACTGATAAGCACCGGTTTGGCTTCGCACGATCCTGCATTGCAGAAGACAAAGATTCGCGTTGCTCTGCCAGATGACAAAGAGCAGGCACGACTTATGCTCCTTATGATCGATAGCAGAACCGATTCTATCGATGTGGTGAACACTGTAGGCGACTTTAACAAGTTGTTCCCTGAGGACATCGATGGTTATTCAGCGATGACACGATACCAAGTCTCGCGTGGCAATATCGATGCAGCAACAGCATCGATGGAAAATGCGATAAAGAACGTGAAGGACAAGGACGAGGCATACTACGAATACGCAAAGCAGATGTACAACGTAGTGACAGCAATGCCTGATAGCATGGAAAGCAGTTGGAATCTTACAAAGGCAGCCGATTTGGCAGAAAAAGCTATCGCCATCAAGTCATCGCCAATGTACAAGCATCTCCTCGCACAGATAAAATATTCACAGTTGGACTTTGAGGGTGCAAAGAACATCTTCGAGGAGGTTTCCGAAAGCGAGATTGCCAATAGTGAGATTTATTATGAGATTGCACAGTGCAAGAGTCAGCTCGGCGCTGAAAACAAGGATGTCATTGAAGACTTGAATAAGGCCGTTGAGAAGTGTCCAAAACCGTTGACACCAGCGAGTGCTCCTTATTTCCTTGCTCGTGGTATAACATTGGACGCAATAGGTGAACATAGGGCTGCTTTGAAGGATTACAACGTGTACGACACACTGATGTATTTCCGTGCATCACCAGACTTCTATTATACCCGCTTCAAATGTGAGGTGCAACTCCGCCAATTCCAGCAGGCTCTCAACGATATTGCTCACGCAGCATTCTTGAATCCTGGTGAACTGACATATCTTGCAGAAATGGCATCACTGCAGTTGAGAGTGGGACGCTACGAAGACGCCATCAAGACTTGTAATCTGTGTCTTTCAGCAACAGAGGAATATGCAGACATATATATTATAAAAGGTGTAGCACTGGCAAGACTTGAACGCAAGGAGGAAGCAAAAGAGTCCTTTAAGAAAGCTTCAGAGTTGGGCGATCCACGAGGTGAGGAGAATCTAAAGAAATACCAATAAAAGACCCTCTTCCCTCGCCCTTTGGGCTCTTCCCTCTCCCGTTACGCTTCGCTAGGGCGAGGGCGTAAAAATGTCTTGCTCGCAGGGAATAAAATTCAATAATAATATTACAGGATATATATCGAGTTATGAAAAAGAAAAAGATTATTGGCTGGATACTGGGTGTGGTACTGGCGATTGTGGTAGTGCTGATTGGTGTCAGTGAGTATTTCATTTACTATGCCTTGCATCACGACCATAGTGATTATAATGTAGAAGAAGAGTTCAAAGCGGCCAAGGAAAACTGTCCTTGGACAGCTGAATGGCTTGACTCCATCCGTTCAACAGGTGCCCTCAAAGATACTTTCATCGTAAACAGCGAGGGATTGAAGATGCACGGTTGGTATCTGGCTTCGCCTGACTCTACAGCCAACACAGCTGTTATAGTTCACGGATACACGAGCAATCCTATCTTCATGACACAGATAGGATACATGTATAACAATGACTTTCATTGGAACATTCTTCTCCCCGACCTCGTTGCTCACGGTATGAGCGAAGGTTCTTGGGTACAGATGGGATGGAAAGACCGTCTTGATGTCTTACAGTGGATTGGTGTGGCCAACGAACTGTTCCCTGATACAAAAATGGTTGTTCACGGCATCTCTATGGGTGCAGCAACAACGATGTGTGTCAGCGGTGAGGAAACGCCTGATTATGTACGCGCCTTCGTTGACGACTGTGGATATACAAGCGTATGGGACGAGTTCAGCGGTGAGATGA
>JAUNIK010000021.1:13711-13996 GCA_030523505.1 Prevotellaceae bacterium
AATCAGTTCCACATTCCTGCATCGCCACTGCTTGATATAGTAAATGTCATCTGCAAGATTCAGAAAGGATGGAGTTTCAAAGAGGCGAGTCCTTTGAAGCAAGTGGCAAAATGCCAAAAGCCAATGCTCTTCATCCATGGTGACAACGACGACTATGTGCCTACCGCAATGGTTCACCCTCTCTACGAGGCAAAGCAAGGTGTAAAGCAACTGTGGCTCGCTCCTGGTTCTGCTCATGCCGAATCATACAAAGACCATCACGAGGAGTACACAAAGGTAGTTAAA
>JAUNIK010000022.1 GCA_030523505.1 Prevotellaceae bacterium
TTTAACTCTTAACCTTTAACTTCCTCCTCCCCTTGGGGGGCCGGGGGCTTTATCTACCCAACCACGCCTCCGGATTGAGTTTCTGGGTTTCCTTACGGAGCTGGAACTGAAGAATATTGTCGGTGCCTACTGTTCCGAGCGCCTGACGGGCAGAGACACGCTGACCTTTGCTCACGCTGACACTTCGGAGATTACAATAGACAGAGATATATCGTCCGTGGCGCACAAGGACAAGCCATGTACCAGCGATATTGGCAACTCCAGTAACCTCACCATCGAAGATGCTTCGTGCCTGGCAACCCGCTGTACCAAGGATATTGATACCCTTGTTGTCGAGTGTCACATTCTTCAAGCCCTCAACATTATACTGTCCGAAATGGGATACAATGCGATACTGACCGGTGACAGGAATAGGCAGACGACCCTTGTTGCTCTCGAAGTTGCTCGACAGTTTCTGATCGACACTGCTGAGCATTGCCACAGAATTGCTCTCCTTAGCCTTTGCCACCTCTTTCTCACTACGCTCGCGATCAGCCTCGGCCTTTCTCTCGGCAGCCACACGACGAGCCTCTGCCTCCTTGGCACGCTGCTCTGCATTAGCCTTATTGGCGGCACTTGCCTTTGCAGCTTCCTCTTTGAGGCGCTTCTCCTCAGCACGGGCAGCTTCAATCTTTCGCTGGTTCTCACGAGCGGCAGCCTCTGCGGCAGCCTTCTTCTTTGCCAGTTCCTCAGCCCTACGCTTTGCAGCAGCCTCAGCTTCAGCCTTTCGGCGAGCCTCAGCCTGCTGACGAGCCACCTCCTCGGCGATGAGTTTATCAATCTTGGCATTCAGCGCGGCATCCTTCTTCTTCTGGTCATCGATGACACTCTGGATGGTCTTCTGCTGCTTCTCAAGACTTGCCACAATCTTCTTCTGCTCGTTCTGCTTATTCTCCAGTTCGGTGCGCTCACGCTTACCCTTATCAAGGAGCACATTCTTCTGAGCCTTGGTCTCTTCGAGTTGCTTGCGCTTCTCCTCCACCTGAGCCTGCTTTGCCTTGAGGATTTCACCCTGGGCGCGTTGGAATGACGCATACTCCTTGATGAAGCGCATACGGCGGTGCATCTGTCCAAAGTCGTGGGCAGAGAAGATGAACATCAGTTTATCCTCGAAAGTGTGATGACGAGTCATATAGCGCAACGACTTCACATATTTCTCCTTGCGCTCCTCGAGCTGAGTCTCAAGACTCTCAAGCTGCGACTGAAGGAGACCGATATTGTCGTTGAGATGGTTGATGTCACCCTCCATGACCTCGATAGCTTTCTGGCGGTCCTTGATATTGGTGTTGATAACCATAAGGTCCTTAAGGCGCTTCTTCACATCTTCCTTGTTGGCAGCGAGCTTACGCTGCTGCTCCTTGATGTTCTTCTGAATCTGGTCGCGCTCTTTCTTCAATCCGTCGATAGATGTGGTGGAACCTTTCTTCGAACCGGATTTTGACGACGACTTCTTTGACGACTTCTTCTGGGTGGTAGTAGTCGTCTTCTTTGTAGTACCCTTCTTAGTCTGTGCCTCGGATACTGGCGCGAGGAGAAGAAAGGCTATCAGTATGGAAAGTATTTTTTTCAAGGCAAATATTTTAACGATAACGATGACGATAACGATAGCAGGGGCTATTTCAGCATTTTGGTGATGTCTTTAATCGACATTTTCTTGAATTTCGAGGAGAGTACTGTCGGTTGGTCTGCTTCCTGTATCTCCTTTATATCATGGAAGGAACCTTTGAGAGTGACATTATATGTCTTTCCACTTGCTGGCAATGCCAACGGCAGTTCCTTCTGTTCGGCGAGATACTGTAACACCAACGCCTGTACCTTGTCGAACGAGAGGTTGGATTTTGCAAGGGTATTGACAGCGGAATACGACTCTTGAGCGTACTGCTTGTTCATACGGTCGAGCACAAGCACCGATTCAGGGGTAAACTCCACACGGAACAGTTCCGAACCGAGGATAGGCATCATAACCTGAAGGCGAATGATATTACCCTGACTCATCATGAGTTTTGCCGGAGCCGTGAGGTCCTTGTCGGCGGTGACCACTGACAACGAGCCCGAGGCTGCGATATTCTTCTTTTTGAGTACGTCGGCACTATCCTTGTGACTGGCACACGACATGAACGACAGCATTGCCACCAGGGCAAAGAGTATGTTAAGAACTTTATTTCTCATATTTCTTAATTTTCTTTCTTATAACATCAGCATCCATCGAACCCTCATCCAATGCCCTGCGCCAGAAACGTACTGCCTCCTGACGCTCGTCGCAGGCGAGATAGATATCGCCGGCATGGTCGAGGATAGTGGCATTGTTCTCGGTGGAATCCATATTCTCAATGGCACGATCGATAAACTGTTTTGCTTCCATATATCGCTCCTGCTTGTAGAGGATCCATGCGTAGGTGTCGAGATAAGTGGTATTGTTTGGTTCGGCAACGATAGTTTTGAGACTCATCGTCTCTGCCTTACCCAAATCGGCATCCTCCTCTACGCTGATATAATAGGCATAGTTGTTGAGGGCTGAGATATTGTCTGGCTTCCAGTGCAGACAACTGTCGTAGGCAGCAAAAGCCTCGTCTCTCATATTGAGCTTATGCTGGATATCGCCCATGAGAGCATAGAAATCGCTGACGATATCCTTGTCGCTCTTGTCGTTGATGCGACTAACACCGCGGCGGAACGCATCGAGAGCGGCATGGTCATCGTCCTTCTGATAGTAAGCCAATCCCAGATAATAGCAGAACGCCATCTCATCAGGATTGTATTCCAGGGCCGGTTTGCAGAGCTCGATGATGGAATCCCAGTCTTGCTTCTTCCACATACTGCCAAGAATCTGCAGACGAGCAGCGGCATTGTCGGGAGCAACATCAAGAACATGGAACAAAGCCTTGTTCACTTCCTCCTCAGGCATCCGTTTGAGCGACATATATGCCGCATTGAGCTGGGCGATGTCTGCATTCTCAGGATCGGCATCCATGACACGCTGGAAAACGCCAAGCACTTCTGTGCTGTCGCCACCATGCTGTTCGTTGTCGCGAATCACCTGTTGCATCATTGTCATCTTGGTGCGCGATGCAGTGAACTTATTCAGGAGAATCTTATCACGATAGAGCACCGAGAGCGAGTCCTCACCCTCCTGACGGTAGAAGTCATAGAGCGAAGCAGCCACGAACTCATTGCTTGGGTCGTTCTGTTCGGCCTCAAGGAACATAGCCCGGGCCTCGTCAGCACGCTCGTTCTGATAGAGCCAGTTGCCCATCATCAGTTTATAGTTGACATCATTAGGATGCTCATCAGCCAACCCCTTCAGTGCAGCATAGGCACTCTGCTTATCACCTTTAAGCGAATAGATATGCATTCGTGAGAGGATAATCTGCTCGTTGCTGCCATCCTCCTGCTCAATACGGTCTAGGGTGTAGAGCATCTGGTCATAATCCTTTGCCTGCTGATAGAGCTGGAGAAGAATGCTGAGCACATCGGTGCGGCTATGGTCGGTGGAATAGAGATGCTCATAGGCTGTGGTAGCCTGGGCGTAGTTGCCACTTTGTATATACCACTGTGCCAGACGCTCGTGATAATGAGCATTATCAGGGTTGAGACTGACAGCACGATGGAGATATTCCTGTGCGATGGAGTCTTTGCCCAACTCAGAATAATATGCGCCTAATTCATAGTACACCTCAGGTGCTATAGAATCGATGGACAGACAATGACGGTATAGATCGAAGGCGGCATCATGATGGCCGGCATTTGCCTGACGCACAGCCTCGAGATAGAAATACTGATATTCAGGAGAGTGGATGCCGCGCTCGGAAGGAGTGAGCATACGAGACGCCGAATGAGAACAAGCCGATAAGGCCGCGATGATAATCACAGCCAAAAGAGAAGCGATATGTTTGCGAAATATTCTCATTATTATTGATTAGGCCCGGCCAAGAATGACCGGGAAAAGGACATTTATTTCACTCCTGTATGTCCGTAACCTCCTTCACCACGCTCGGTCTCATCGAGGACTTCTACCTGAACGAAATCGCACACCTCGTGCTTTGCAAACACAAATTGGGCGATACGCTCACCGTCATTCACCACGAAATCCTCCTGCGAGAGGTTGATGAGCACTACTCCCAGTTCACCGCGATAGTCGGCATCGATAGTGCCCGGGGTGTTGAGAACGGTGATGCCATGCTTCAGTGCAAGGCCAGAACGAGGTCGCACCTGACACTCATAACCCGCAGGAATGGCAATCTTCAAACCTGTTGGAAAGAGCTTTCTCTCCAATGGGTGAAGAACAACAGGAGCATCGAGATTTGCTCGGATATCCATGCCAGCACTCTGTGGTGTGGCGTATGCTGGTAACTGCTGATGACCAGTATTTACAATCTTTACTTCTATCATAATTTGCAAAAATACAACTTTTTAGGCGTAATACACCATTTATTAAACAAAATTTAGTTTTTTTGCTTATAATAATCGTTACTTTTGCCCACAAATTAGTAACTTTGCCCTTATGAATTGGCTACAACTGATATCAAACATGCGTCTGGGACAGGAAGTGCGCCACCCAGAACGCCACGATGATCGCTCGGAATTCAAGCGTGATTACGACCGTCTTATCTTCTCCGCACCATTCAGAAGACTGCAGAACAAGACCCAGGTATTCCCACTTCCGGGCAGTATTTTCGTACACAACCGACTGACGCACTCACTTGAGGTGGCATCAGTGGGAATGTCGCTCGGCAATGACACATCGAGAATGATAATAAAGAAACGCCCGGAACTGAAAGGAACTCTTTTCGAAGAGATAGGCACGATAGTATCGACAGCCTGTCTTGCCCACGATATGGGAAACCCTCCGTTCGGTCATTCAGGTGAGAAAGCGATACAGACATTCTTCACAGAAGGAAAAGGCCACTTCCTGAAAGAGCAACTATCACCGGAGGTATGGGCAGACATCACCCATTTCGAAGGTAACGCCAACGCCTTCCGACTCCTCGCCCACCGTTTCAAAGGTCGCCGCGACGGAGGATTCGTAATGACATACTCCACACTGGCATCGATAGTGAAATATCCGTTCTCATCGCTTGCCGCAAGCAAAAAGGGCAAGTTTGGTTTCTTCGATGAAGAGAAAGCCATCTACGAGAGGATAGCGAAGCAGTTGGGACTGATACGCCTCTCTGGTGAAGGTGAGCCACTGCGTTACTGCCGTCATCCATTAGTGTATCTGGTTGAAGCCGCCGACGATATCTGCTATGAGATAATGGATATGGAGGATGCCCATAAGTTGAAGATTCTCTCGTACGAAGAGGTGTCGGAGCTGATGCTCAGCTTCTTTGACGAGAATGTGAAGGCGTCCATCCGAAAGCGAATCGTTGATGAGGGCATTACCGACAGAAACGAACATATTACATATATGCGTGCATGCGCAATCGGTAAGTTGGAGGCGCTCTGTGCAAAGGTGTTCGTGGAACACGAAGAGGAGATCCTGAACGGCACATTCGAGGGATGCCTCATCGACCATATTCCAGAGAAGGAGCGTGAGGCATATAAGCACTGCACGGAGGTGTCGCAGAAGAAGATATACCAGTCAAAGCCGGTGCTGGATGTGGAACTGTCGGGTTACAAGATCATGGAGACACTGATGGAAAAGATGGTGGAGGCTGTGATGCACCCCGACCGTTACTATTCGAAGCAGTTGATAAGCAGAGTGTCGAGCCAGTATGACATCGACTCCGAAGACCTCGGCACAAGAATCATCGCGGTGATAGACTATATCTCGGGAATGACTGATATCTATGCACTGGATGTCTATCAGAAGATTAACGGTATATCACTGCCGATAGTATAAGCCCCACGACCCCGAAGCCCCCCTCCATCTCCCCCCCCAATGGGGGAGGGCTATGAAGTTTGCTTTTGTGGGCAGTGCGGGTATTCAAATATTAGATAAGCGCCATGCAAAAAGGTCCTCTCCGGGTTGCGGAAGAGGACCTTAATTTTATTGATATTGAGGGATATTACTTGCGGATTGTCTTGTCAACAGGCATGATACCCTTAACAGCCTTCTTTGGAGTGTGCTTGCGAGCAGCGCCCTTCTTTGGAGCATTGGCAGGCTTTGAACCAGCCTCGGCTGTAAGAGTGAAGGTCTCAAGGTTGTCATTGTTATCGCTGTCGTCATAACCCCAGAAGCCATCGTTAGCATAGTAACCGGTGTTGAGGTAGAATACACCATTCTGGTAGTAGCTTACTGTTGGGAAGTTTCCTGGATAGAGAGCGTGCATATCGCAAACCATCAAGTCACCATCCTTTGCATCTGTATAACCTGTGTACTGGTCCTCGAAGGTGATGTTACCATCATCGTCCATCTCGAAGATGAAGTCAACGCCGTAGAATACATTGCTGATCTTCATACGGTTCTCGTTGAGGTCGCTGATATAGAACTCAAGACCCTCGTCGTAGTATGGCGAACCGTCACCATTTGCAAATACCGACTTATACTCATAAGTACCGTAGAATGCGAGCGACCAGGTCTCAACTACCTCGCCAGAAGCGCTATAGTTGAATGTTGTGTAGCCATAATCCTGTGCCTCACCAGCAGCGTCGTATGTAACAACAACGAATGAGTAAACGCCAGACTCAGCCTCCTCAGGCATTGCTACGCGAACATCGCCGTTCTTTGAGAACTCAGTTACATTACCCTGAGTACCGTTAATAATGCCATTGATACCTTCAGAAGGATCGCGACCAGGAACTACTGTTGCTATTGCAGAAGCAACATCACCACCAAGTTCTACGGCTGCCTCAACAGAGATACCACCATCAGCGTGCTCGAACTTACCTGAGTAAGTAACCTCAGCAGAATAGTCAGCGATAACTACACCAGGGAATGTGATTACAACATCGTCGGTAGCAGTTGTCTCGTTCCAACCACCGATACCAGCGCCTGAATCATCCTGTACATAGAACATAGGACCGAAAGCGAACTGTGTTGGAAGACCGTTCTCCTGATAGTCAACAACGCGGCAGTTACCCCAAGCACTATCGTCCTTCGACATTGAAGAGAAGTCAGATGGATGGAGCATCCAGATGTCGTGAGTCTCATCATAAGGATAACCAGTGTTACAGTCGTTGAATACGATGATATCATCCTGTGTCACAGTTACGCCACGGTAAACATCGCCAGCCTTGAGGATAGTGATATCAAGGGCCTCAGTGAAAGCACCGTTAGGCTCAGCACCTGCGTTGAGAGCAATCTCAGTGAATGGGTTGAGAACGCGGAAACGGTTAGGATAGAGCTGGTTCTGGAGGATTTCAACCTTTGCCTCGCTACCGAATACCCAGTTGTCGGTAATAGTTGCAAGACCGAGAGAAACCCAAGGCTCAGCCTGACCAACCTTGAGGGCTACTGCTGAGTAGCCGTAAGGGGTGTTGTAATCAGGACCAAAAGAAAGGTTCACATCATTATAGAAACCTGGTTCAACCTTTGTTGGATCGTAAGACACAACGATTGATGTCTCCTTCTTACCCTCTGCAAATGATACAGAAGCAGGGAACTGGAGGTCGGCAGGATTTTCCTCGTCCATAGTAACGATGAGTGGAATAGTCACTGCATCGGTACCCATACGCATTACAGGAAGTTCGAAAGTTGTAGCCTCAGGAGAGAGTTCAACAGTGGTAGAGATAGTATTTGGGAAATACACCTGCTGATTGTTGAGTTCCTCGTATGGAATGTCCTGTTCGCTGCTACAAGCGGTGAAACCGACTACGAGAGCGATTGCAGAAAGAATAGAAAATATCTTTTTCATAATTGTATTTTTTTATCAACGAATTTCGCGAATTTCACAAATCTTTATTAATCTGTCACACCGTCGCGGAGATTACCGTTCTGATACATTACTGGAATGACACCACCCTCGTTGTCGATGATTGAGGCATTGGTGTTTGTCTCACTTGTACAGAAACGAAGGAGCAACCATGGATCAGTTGGTTCTACGTTGAAGCGGAATGCATCAGGCTGGTTGGTATCCTCGCCCTCGTGGAAACGAACAACTGGCTTGCCGAGACGCATAACATCGCTCATGCCGAAGCCCTCGCCCCAGAGTTCTACTCGACGCTGGAACCAGATCTCGTCAGCAAGTGAGCGTGAGCTCATTGCGATGTTGTAAGCTGGATCGCGGAAGTTCTTCACGAAGTCTGAGAGTACAGTCTTTGCCTCACCCTCGTTGCCGCTCTTTGCGAGTGACTCTGCCTTGATGAGGATAAGTTCCTCAACACGCATGAATGGGAAGTCAGCATCGTTCTTGTCGCCACCGATTGTTGAAAGACCGAACTTCACATTTGTATAAGGGAAGAACTCGAGCTTGATGTCGTCGATAGCAAGTGTAGAGATAGCATCACCGCTCACGCCATTCCAAGAGATGGTAGAGAGGAGTGGAGAGTGGAGGTTGTCGTCAACCCACCAACCCTTACGTACGTCGGTGTCAGAGATCTTGTTGTAGAGGAGGTTGTTGATGCAAGCATAAACAGCCACACCTGCTGCATAACCGTTAGCCGAGAATGATGACTCCCAAGAAGCGCATGTAGCGTAATCCTTGTTGGCAAGGTTCTCTGTCATATCAAAGCCCCATACCCAGTTGTGATCGTTGATATCATAGAATGAAGGTGTTGAAACCTCATCGATGGTTGCTGGTGAAAGACCTTCCTGTGCACAGAGGTCAAGTGCTGCAGAAGCATCAGCAGCAGCCTCAGCCCATTTTTCCATATTCATATAAGCACGTGCACGGAGACCGAGAGCTACGGTCTTGTTGATGCGTGCCTTTGAGTCACGCTCAATAGAGAGGTTCTCTACTGCATAGTTCAGGTCCTCAAGGATGAGGTCGTAAACTTCCTTTACGGTAGCACGTGGGTTGTTGGCGAAGTCGGTAGTCTCCAATGTTACGAGTGGAACACAGAGCTCGTTCTCATGACCAACATACTTATACTGATAATATGGTGCAAGAGCCAGATAGTCGAATGCGCGGATAGCGCGGCACTGTGCCATGTGGTTGATAGCGTCAGCGTCCTCACGACCTTCGTATGACTTCAATACGTCGTTTGCAGTCTTGATCTGGTTGTAAGGCATTGCATAACGGATATATGGGTTGGCATAGTCTGGATTGCGTGAAGAATACTCACCGCAAACAGAGAACCAGTTGTAACCTGAGTTTGGATAAACATAGTCGGCAGCCTCTGCGTCCTGCGAGATGGCCATCATGATGAAACCGAAGTCCTCAGCACGACCGCTATCGAATGTAGCGCCTGGCTTTCCCATCATTGTGAACATTCCTGAGAATGTAGCCTCGGCACGTACTGGAAGAGACTCATAGATCTTGTTTACCTGCTCCTGTGTAAGACCCGAACCTGCTGGCTGAATCTCATCGATGTCGTTACAAGCTGTAAGAGCGACACCTGCAAAGGCAATAATAAAGAATTTATTTAATTTCATAATCTTTTTCGTCTTTATTTGTTTTACAACTTGATTGATTAGAATGTGAGTGTCAAACCACCTGTGATTGAACGGAGTGACGAATAGTTACCAGAAGCATAGCCGTTGCCTGCTGTGTAGCTACCGAGACCGAATGAGTAGCGTGGGTCCATACCCTTACGGGCTGAGAGCATGAAGAGGTTCTCGCCTGCTACATAGAGACGAAGACCAGCAAGACCCATCTTGCGCATAGTGGTCTTTGGCAATGTGTAGCCAACAGTCAGGTTGTTGAGTGAGAGGTAGTTGGAACTTGTCAGGTAGGTATCTACTGGCGACTGTGCTACGCTGTACTCTGTATCGAGACGTGGAATGTTGGTGTTAGTGTTCTCAGGAGTCCATGCGTTGAGTGCATCCTTGTGGATAGCGTTACCACGGTTGTCCTGTGTCCACATCAATGCCTGATATGAAGAGTCGTAGAACTTACCACCGAGCTGATACTGGAACTGAGCTGTGATGTCGAAGTCGTAAACCTTGAGGGTTGTACCGAAACCACCATATACTGCTGGGAGTGTAGTGCCGCAGTCATACTTTGTTGCATCTGAGAATGTGCAAGTCTTCTGGTCAAACTCTTTCTTCACGTTGCCATTGTCGTCCTTCTCAACAACGTGCTGCCAGAACATCTGGCGACCGAGGTCTGCAGAAGTGAAGCGACCATCAGAAGCGTCAACATCAGCCTGCTGGCAGATGCCTGCGCCCTTGAACATATATGCCTGATATACAGAACCGCCAATCTTGCGGATATAGTAAGAACCCTTGATACCGTTCTCCTTCACGTCAGCATCGAGGTCGGTAATCTCATTGTGGTTGGCTGTGATGTTGAAGTTCACATCCCACTTCACCTTGCTTGTCTTTACAACCTGTGCATCAACAGTGAACTCAATACCGCGGTTTACGATAGAACCTACGTTCACTGGATAGTAACCAGTTACGATACCTGATGACAATGGTGTTGGCTTGTTGTAGAGAAGGTCGGATGTAGCACGGTTGTAGAACTCGAGGCTACCGTTCAAGCGGCCCTTCCAGAGACCGAAGTCGAAACCAATATTGAAGTTCTTTGACTTCTCCCAAGTAAGCTCTGGGTTACCCTTCTGTGAGAGTACGATAGAATACTGGTCAGACTCAGCATTATATGTAGTAGTGTACATATCTGCGTATGCATAGAACATGTTGCTGCTAGCATTGCTAAGGTCGTCGTTACCCTGCTCACCGTAAGAAGCCTTGAGCTTCAAGTAGTCGATGAAGTCTACCTTGAACCAGTCTTCCTTTGAAATCTGCCAAGCACCACCAACTGAGTAGAAGTTACCCCAGCGATGGCCTGGTGCGAAGCGTGAAGAAGCATCACGACGGTAAGAAGCCGAGATGAAGTAACGCTCCTTGTAGTCATACTGCAGACGTGAGAGGATACCCTCAGTCATGTAGTTGTCGGTGTAAGAGTTAAGACCCTTCGAGTCACCGTTACCGTTGGCGTTGCCAAGCTCACCTACTGTTGGATCATAGAGGTGATCGTTGTAACCGTTGAAGTACTGGTACTTGTAACGGTACTGCTCGTAACCGAGGAGTGCATCGAAGTGATGTGTGTCGGTACCGTCGAAGTCGGTGTTGTAGGTAGCAAGATACTGGTTGTTTACAGAAAGCTGACGGAGTGTCAACACCTCTGCCTGACCGTCAAGAGCACTTGCTGAACCGTATGTAGAGTAGAGATAGTTAGAACGGCGGTTGTCGCTTGTGACACCAATCTTTGCTGAGAGGTCGAGACCCTTCAGTGGAGAGAGCACAACGCCCCAGTTGCCGTTGAACATATCGCGATAGGTCTTTGACACGTTGTACTCGTTGTCGCGTACAGCGTTACCTACTGTTGAAGGACGAACCTGGTTGGTCTGGTTCGAATCGTAGATTGTACGACCGTTCTCTGTCTTCACAGTACCGTCAGCGTTACGAACATAGAGTGGGTAGATAGGACCCATTGTGTTCACAACATAGAAGAGGTTGCCTGATGAAGCCCAAGAGCTTGTGGTGTACGAAGGTGAGTCAGAGTCAGTGTGGGTGAAGCCCATGTTGGCAGTAATCTTTGCCCATGACTTTGCCTGGAAATCGAAGTTTGTACGAGCTGTGTAACGCTTGTAACCAGAGTTGTTTACAACGCCCTTGTCATCAAGATAACCAGCTGAAGCATAGTAGTTTATACGATCAGCCTGACCGCTTGCACTTGCCATATACTCCTGGCGGAATGAGTTATGGTATGTTTCATCATACCAGTTGTCTGGAGTATAGTAGTACTCACCATCCGAGTAACCGAGAGTAGCGTTAGGGTTCAAACGGAAGTTTGTACCGATGAGGTTCTGGCCCTGAGGAACTGTGTAAACCTGATAACCGAGACCACCATTGTTCTGGTTGAAGAGGTTCTCGCAAACCTTCTTGTAAGCCTGGTCAGGTGAAACGCCAGCGAGAGTCTGTGCATTGTACATACGACGGAACTGGAGCTCATAGTACTGACCTGGATCTGTCACAACGTCATAGTTAGGAATGGCGCGTGTGTTAGTACCGAACTTAGCGTCGAACTTGATGCTTGCATCGCTTGTCTTACCCTTCTTAGTAGTGATAAGGATTACACCGTTGGCACCACGAGCACCATAGATAGCACTTGCAGCAGCATCCTTCAACACTGTCATCGACTCAATATCCTGTGGGTTGATGTTCTGGATAGAACCCTCGTAAGGCATACCGTCAATGATGTAAAGTGGAGCACTGCTTGCCGACATAGAACCGATACCACGGATACGGATTGTTGTACCGTTGCTTGTAGGGTCACCACTCGACTGTGTCAACTGGACACCAGCTGTAGAACCAGCAAGAGCACTTGTCACATTTGAAGATACGTGACCTTCAATCTTGTCGGACTTTACCTCTGCTGCCGAACCAGTGAATGATGACTTCTTCTGTGTACCGTAAGCCACAACCATAACCTCATCCAACGAGTTGTTGTCAGCCTCGAGAAGCACCTTCAGATTGGTACCAGCCTTAACTGTCTTTGTGATCATACCAATATAAGAAATCTCCAACTGAGAGTTCTTGTTTGGTACCTGAACTGTAAATTTACCGTCGAGGTTGGTAACAGCACCAGTGCCAGTGCCAACAACCTTTACGGAAGCACCGATGATAGGCTCGCCGTCTTCTGCTGAGACAACAATACCGTCAGCGGTCATCTGAGCCATAGCCATTCCCACGAACATGAAAAGGCCGGCGATAATCAAAGTGAGTCTTTGTTTCATAAATCTCCCTTTTTTAAAATGAATATAAATAATAATAGTTTTCCGTGAAAGAATATATCCTGAAATGCGCCTCCCCACCCCACTGGGAAAGCATTAAAGTTCTAAGTATTTGTTACGCCTGAAACTACACCTCTTATAATATATATAACAAGCAGAATATATCCTATCCTGCCCAAATCACGGTGCAAAATTACTCCAAAAGGCGTAAAACGGCAAATATTTCCTAAAATTCGGCTCTATTTTTTCACTTTTATTAACACTCTCAACTTACGAATTGCAACAAAACCGAATAATAATACGCATATTGAAACCAAAAGCCCGTATTATCTTTCAGTTTCGCAAAACCGCCCGAAAGCCATGCATTGACCGCATGGTTGCAAAATATGCCCCCTACGGTATGTCAAGCACGCGTGCGCCACAGACGAGTCTATGACTGGAGATTCACTAATTTTTCTTTGATGCTTAACATCTTTTATAGTTGTTTGTATTCAACTATTTTCAGGGAAAGACAATTCTTCTGCCCTCTTAACGTCGAGCGAAGCGGCGGAGCCGAGCGATGTCATTATCGTCTAAAAATAACTGCCGCGTACCGTAATAATTAGTGAAATTAGCGGAATTCGTTGATAAAAAAACAAAAAGCGTGCTAGTCGTGCTCAAAATGGGGCCATTTTTGCCGTGGACAGCACTCCAAAAGCACGAAAAGTCGATATTTGATGACAGTGCAGCAATCAGCTCATGAAGCCGTCTGTACAGCGCGTTTTTGACGCTTTTGCATGCTGGCAAGGACGTTTTTAGTTACTTTTCACGCCTCTTCAGCCCCATTTTGAGCCTCAAAAATGCCCCAAATGGCCGTTTTTTGCGCTATTTAGGGCTTTATTTAGGCGGTTTACTTTAATAAATTAAAGTAATTGGAATTGCGCAAACAAAAAATATAAAAGTATATTTTTCGAGTTTTATCCTACACTCCTACACTTTTCGCTTGGGAGTATTGATAATCAAGCTGTTAACCAATGTAGGATAGTGTGTAGGACGATTTCTACTTTTATCTAAAAAACTTTGCTCATTAATCGATGGATAGAGATTCTCATGTTGGTTGGATGAGCATGTTATAACAGTGGAATGAGAAGCAATTTGCGCGC
>JAUNIK010000505.1 GCA_030523505.1 Prevotellaceae bacterium
AATCGTCGATACGCTGTTTCCAAAGGTCGAAACGATGCAGTATGCCGCCTCTTTTCTTCGCCTCCGTCTCTTCTTCTACTTCAACGGATTCTGTGACCTTGTCATTTCCAGCCACGACAACCTCCGTAACCTGCAGACTCTCTTCACCCTCTCCGAGCTGGGATTTTGACTTACCAATTGTGAGGATAAGTGTTATGCCGATGATAGCGACGACTACGCAGAAAGAAATAATATAGCTGATATGCTTCAGAGGAACCCTGCCGATTATCATCATGATAAAGACAATGCCCAGCATGAGAGCTGCGGTAGAGAAGTTCTCAGGGAATATCAGGGCAATGAGGGGTAGGGAAGTCCCGAGAATGTATTTCGTTGCGTTGGGGTGTGCCCCTTCCGGTGTCTGTAGCTGGGAGAGGATATGCGCTGTCGCAAGCACTATGGTTCCCTTTGCGATCTCGGATGGTTGCAAGGGTATTATTCCGAAGAGTTTTATCCAGCGTGCAGCGTCATTCTCTTTTGTACCGATTATATATACGAGGATGAGCAGTATAAGCGATAAAGGAACCAGAATAGGCGTAGCCAACTTGAAATAGCGACATGGTATATTCAGTACGCCAACCATTGCTACGACACCGACGAGGAGGATTATGGTGTGGTAGGTTGCGGCAAACCAGTAGTTTCCCGACTTATAGCCTAGGCGGGAAGAAGACGAATAGACCTCCAGCACACTGATTATGCACAGTATGAAGAAGATCATCCAGATGATGCGGTCTCCCTTGAAGATATTTTGAAACTTCTGTAGGTCCAATGTTCAGATATTTATTTTATTTTGACTGCTTTACCAATGTCTTGAACTGTTCGCCACGATCCTCCATATTCTTGAAAAGGTCGAATGAAGCACAGCATGGCGAGAGGAGCACTACATCGCCTTTCTTTGCAAGTCTCCTGCATGCTTCGACACAGTCTTTCATGGAATGTGTGTCGGCAGTAGGAATACCGAGGCTGTCAAATGCAGCATGAAGCTTTGCATTGTCAACTCCAAGATATACGAGTGCACTGCATTTCTCTTTTACGAGTTGTGCGATGGTGCTATAGTCATTACCTTTGTCCTTGCCGCCTACGATAAGCACTGTCGGGCGTGACATGGCTTCCAGGGCTACTCGGCAGGCATCGACATTCGTTGCCTTGGAGTCGTTTATCCAAAGAATATCATTCTCTTCGGCTACTCTCTCTAAACGATGCTCAACTCCAGGGAAATCTATCAGGCACTGAGCAAGTTTTTCCTTCATCTTCTCCTGCTGTCCTGCTGTCAGATCCATCTTTGCCAATGCAGAAAGGACCGCATAGTAGGCCGCCATCATATTCCTGAGATTATGTTTGCCAGGGAGTAGAGGATTTGGGAATTGCTGCATGACAGAGAGGTCTTCATCACAGAATGGCTGCAGCGTGGGATTCCCTGCTACGGCATAACGTGAGGATGGCGTAGGCTTTGGAGAATAACCGTCCTGGCGTTTCAGGAGTTCTTTATCGATATACTCATCGTCAGACCAATAGATGAAACTGTCCTTAGGCTCCTGATTCTGAATGATTCGCATCTTGGAGTCAACATAGTTCTGCATGTTGAAATCATAGCGGTCAAGATGATCAGGAGTGATATTCATCAGCACTGCGACATCGGCACGAAACTCAAACATGTTGTCCAGTTGGAAAGAGCTAACTTCTAAGACATACCAGTCATGATCGTTTGTTGCAACCTGAAGAGCGTAAGAATGGCCAATGTTGCCTGCAAGACCAACATCTACACCCCATTTTTTCATTATATAATATATGAGCGAGGTCGTTGTTGTCTTGCCGTTGGAACCGGTAATACAGATAGTCTTTCCCTTGCTGTAACGCTTAGCAAATTCTAATTCAGACAAGATAGGGGTATCTTGTTTTATCAAAGCCTGAACCAATGGCGCAGTATCGGGGATGCCAGGACTCTTGACAACCTCAGAAGCTGAAAGTATTTCAGATTCTGTATGGTGTCCTTCCTCCCAGCGTATGTTGTACTCATCAAGGTTCTTCTTGTATTTTTGTTTGATATTACCCATATCGGAAACAAAAACGTCGTAACCTTGTTTTTTTGCAAGGATAGCGGTTCCTACACCACTTTCACCTGCTCCGAGTATTGCTAACCTTTTCATTATCTAATTTTTAACGTTATTATTGTGAGTGCAGCCATACCAATTGTAAGAATCCAGAAAC
>JAUNIK010000506.1 GCA_030523505.1 Prevotellaceae bacterium
CGTGGCGGTTGGTAATCCAGCAAAGATAATAAAGAGAATATGAGAAAAGTCTATGGCAATAGATACAACCTACATGTGCTCACACCTTCAGAAGAAGCTGTTTGAACCCGATGGTGTGTATTATCCTATATGGCAAGCCATGCAGGATGATGAGACCTTGACAGCTGTGGTGCGAAGCCGACAGCTGCACATTTACAGAAACGGGAAGAAAATTCTCGTTCTGGCAGGTAAGGCACAACCGAAGGTAATACGAGAAAATCGCCTTGGGACAGCGCGTGGGCAATGCGTTTGCAGATGGAAAGCAGTTGAAATGAGATGGAGAGTCTGCATGGCATGAAGAAGGGAAGGCATTATGACTAAAACAGAATATAAACAGATTAAAAAAAGATAACTTAACATGAGGAAGATATTAACATTAGCCGCAGGACTGATAATGATGACTGCCTGCGCACAGAAAAGCCAAAAGGCTATAGTAAAGAGTGAACCAACCACAATCACGTGGATTGAGGACAAGCCCGAACCTACACTACAGCCCCGCAAGCTGTATCCCGAGGTGCCTGACTCACTGTGGGATGCCCTTGGATTGCAAAAAGGCGTGCCTTCGAGCATGAGTTGCCTATTGTTGCAGACAGAAGGGAAAACTATGCTGCTCGACGCAGGTCTTGGTGCACCGTTCAGTCAGCTTCTTCCTAAATTGAAGGAGAAGGGAGTAACACCTGAGGAACTGCAACTGATATACATCACGCATCTTCATCCCGACCACATAGGCGGTCTGCTGAAGGATGGAAAAGTAGTGTTCCCTAATGCCGAGGTATATGTTAACCGTGTGGAAGCGGAGGCATGGCAAGCCATGGAAGGCGACAGGAGCCAGTTGGCGAAAAGCGTGCTCGAAGCCTACAAGTCTCATCTGCACCTGTTCGAGGCAGGCGACACGCTTGAAGGTGGCGTGAAGAGCATCGCTGCATACGGCCATACACCGGGGCACACTGTATTCCAGAAGGACAATATCCTCGTTATTGCCGACCTTATCCACGGTGCGGCTCTCCAGTTGGAGCATCCAGAATATTGCCCCACATACGATATGGATAAAGAAGCGGCCCGCGAGTCACGACTCCGCATCCTGAAATATGCCCGCGAGAACAACCTAACGATGTATGGCATGCACCTGCCGAGTCCAGGGTTTGTAAAATAATAGAAGGATATTATTATGAGAAAGGAAAGCAGAGAGATGGATGCCTTTGATGCTGCGGTGGAGCGGAGCATGTCGCGCACGGCTGTTGTTCGCATAACCCTCTCTGAACCACCTGTTGGCAAACGCAAGCAATATGATACCAATGGTGACGAGATGAAATACGGACGCATGGAATAACTGTATAAAATATTTATGTTGATAAAAAAAATAAAGTAACTTTACGCATATGCTTGCATTGTTAAAATCCCATAAATATCATGCGATAATTATCAATATTTTGAGTATTTTGATTATCTTTGTCGAAAGATTCTAAAGTATTGACGACTATGAAGAAAGCTCTTTCATTATTATTGCTGTTTTTTGCAATACAACAAGTGTGTTCACAAACACATACAAGGTTGATTGTGACAACAGACATCGGAGGTTCCGACCCCGACGACATTCAGTCGCTCGTACACCTTATGGTAATGCTTAATGATGTTGACCTGGAAGGCATTATTTCTCAACACGCATGGGTTCCTTATGGTACGGGGGCCATTGACGTAATTGAGAATGTCGTGGGGGCATACGAAAAGGCTCTTCCAAATCTACGAATGCATGCCACTGGCTATCCTGATGCCAATACTATCCGCAGCATGGTGAAAAAAGGACAACCGCAAGCTGCCATGGCTTGTGTGGGAGAAGGGAAAGACTCCGAAGGCTCGGAGTGGATAATCAAGATGGTGGACAAAAAGGACAAGCGCCCTATATGGATTGCGGCATGGTCGGGAATGAACACCCTGGCTCAGGCGCTTTGGAAAGTCAGCCACACCCGATCTCCCAAGGACGTGGATAAGTTTGTGAGCAAATTAAGGGTATATGATATTCTCGGACAAGATGACGCAGGGGCATGGATTGCCAAGAACTATCCCCAACTTACATACATACGTAACAAGGACGTTTACGGATGGCCTCAGGATGATGGATGGTCCAGCAAGAATGTACAAGAAATAGGACCGCTTGGCAAAGTGTATGCCTCGAGAATTTGGGCGACTGAGGGTGACTCCCCA
>JAUNIK010000023.1 GCA_030523505.1 Prevotellaceae bacterium
TGGTGGGGGGCTGCGGCTTCCGTGCTGCTCTGCATCGGTATAGGAAGCGGTTTGCTGATGTTAAACAACTCCAATGAAAAAACCGTTGCAGAGGTTGCCAAGGTTAATACAATGGGTAACACCAACCAGCATATTGAAGAGCAACCGGCTGCCGAACAAACAAAGAACGAAAAGGCTTCAAATAGCGAAAAAACAAGAAAGAAAGAAGCGCCGACGAAGATTGAGGTTCCGACCGATGCTCATCATGACGACAATCTCATTGCAGAGAGCACCCAACCTGCCGACACAACAGTCCTTTTGGCAGAAAACTATACCCCTACCGCTGAAGAAAAATCCGAGGAACCGGTCAGGAACAATAATTTCGAATCATACAACAATACCGAATATGAACCTCTGTTAGCAATCGCCTATAAACAAAAGGCGAAACACGGCAGTGGAGGCTGGTCGTTTGGAGTAAATATTGGAGCAAATGGTGACCTGAGCGGCGGACAGGATATGTATGAATACTCGGGTGAACGTTATGAAGGACATTATCTATTATCGCCTTTCCCAAATACTGACAGATTCTTATTATTTAACAATAAACCAGACAATGCAGACAAGATTATAGATTCTGACCATCACATGTCGTGGAGTGCAGGACTCTCTGTTGGCAAAGAGATATTGCCACGAATGTCGCTAGAAACAGGACTCACATACACACTCCTGACTTCTGACGTTCATTCTCTGTTCAACGGTTGGCAACAGCAGGCAGTGCATTATCTTGGAGTTCCGTTGAGAATGAACTATATGTTCCTTGGTTCAAAGTCATTCCAACTCTATGCAGGAGGAGGAGCGATGCTTGAGCACTCTCTGCACGCTACCCGAGGGGGTAAGACTCTGGAGATGAATCCATGGCAGGGCTCTGCAAATATCGCTATCGGCGGTCAGTATATGTTGACCGATGCAATATCTGTTTACATCGAGCCTGGAGTGAGTTGGTACTTCTGCACCAACAAGGATGTACCGACATTATGCTCGGAATCGCCAGTTTATTTCAACCTGCGCGGCGGCCTACGCCTTTCATATCAATAAAGAGCCTCACCCCCTAGCCCCCTCTCCCACAAGGAGAGGGAGAACCCATCCGGAGGAAGAAGAAACCTCATGTGTGATTATGCTTTTGCCTTTTCAAGGCGTGGTATGATGCCGTATCATTGATACCCAAGGCGTTGCCATGGGCTAGGTGCTTACTGGGCTTTCAGCCCGTGGACAATTTGTAAAAATTTGTATCTATCGCAGTATGGCAAGGCATTTCACTCCCCTTGCCCCGAGCGGGGCGCTCGGCTATGCCGCTTCGCTCGTCAGGGCAGAAGAAAAGGGGTTGGGGGAAAGGGGCTGTCATTCCCACGCATCTAGGTCATCGGCGATGTCTGGCATCATTGAACGGTTGAACTCCGGATCCTTGCCTGCCTTGCGCTGCTCGATATAGTTATGGAACAGTTTCACTGCCTTTGGCGAAAGCCATACGATGGCAACGAGGTTGACGATGGTCATCAAGCCCATTGCCAAATCAACAAAACTCCATGCCGTCTGCAATGTCACCAGTCCTCCGACAAGAACAACACCACCGGTGATGACTCTGAACACTTGTATCGGCCAACGCTTGCCGGTGATGAAACGGATATTGTTCTCGCCATAGAAATAATTGGCGATGATGGTGCTATAGGCAAAGAGGAATATTGCAAGCGACAGGAACCAATGGCCTGCCTCGCCCAATTCAGAGGTTATGGCAGCCGAAGTGAGGAGGATTCCGTCAAGCTGACCATCATAGAGTCCTGAAATGAGAATGATAAAAGCGGTACAGGTGCATATCACGAGCGTATCCGTGAATACTCCCAACGCTTGGAGCAAACCTTGCTTGACAGGATGCGAGATGGAAGCAGTGGCGGCGGCATTAGGTGCCGAACCCTCACCAGCCTCGTTAGAGAACAGTCCTCGCTTCACGCCCTGCATGATGGCCGCTCCAATCATACCTCCCGCTGCCTGCTGAACACCAAAGGCACTCTTGACGATGGTGGCTATGACGGCAGGAATGACGGTGATATTGGTTAGGATAATGTAAATAGAGAGGATGATATAACCTACAGCCATGAACGGAACAACAACAGCCGAAAACTTCGATATACGCTGAATGCCTCCGAAAACGATGAGGAGTGTCATCACTGCGAGGAATGCTCCCACCCATGCTTTGTTCAACACGAAAGCATCGGCAAGGGCATCGCAGAGAGTATTGCTCTGCACCACCTGATTGGCAAAGCCGAAGGTGAGGGTGATGAGCACAGCGAAAAGCACGCCCATCCAACGGCGATGAAGGCCGAAAGTCATGTAATATGCCGGACCACCATAGAATGCATCCTCGCCCTTACGCTTATATAGCTGTGCCAGTGTTGCCTCGATGAAAGCCGTTGCTGAACCGAGCAATGCCATTACCCACATCCAGAACACAGCACCCGGACCACCGACGAATATCGCCGATGCCACTCCGGCAAGGTTACCTGTGCCCACTCTCGACGACAGCGACACGGCGAAAGCCTGAAACGAGTTGATGGTTTTCTTCTGCTTGCCTCCTTCGCCAGCCGATGTGATTTCGGTCGGTTTACGGCTACTTGTTGACGAAACGAGGAGATGCCACATTTCGCTCCACATACGGAACTGCATGCCTCGCAAACGCCATGTGAAAAACAAGGCACACGCAACAAGCATAGTTACTACTATGTAAGTCCAAAGAACATCATTGGCAGAAGAGATGAGATTGAGTATATATTCCATTTTTAAAAGATGTTTTTAGTCTAGAAGCAGTTTGTCTGCTACAAAATTAACGAAAATTGTTAAAAAAGCCATCAATTTTGATAAAAATTTTGCATTGTCCTTGCCAAAAAAGGAAAAATATCTTATCTTTGCATTTGATATATATCAACACTTAGTGAAAACTTTGTAATGATACTAACCCAAATAAGTAGCAACTATTATTTTATTTATTAACTAACTAATATTAACTTTATGAAGAAAGCATTACTTTCTCTTGCAGCTTTTGCTCTTGCATTGTCTGCAAATGCACAGGGAATTACTGCTGTCGGCGCTAATGTTGTCGTTGCTCCTTCTACACAGTGGGACAAGGCTGCTTATGACGCTTGGACTTATGTAATCAACTCTGGTACTGATTACGGTGACTGGAACACCGACAACCCTAACTACAATGTACTTTGTGGTGACGAGCCTGCTGACGACTCAAACGGCAAGCACTGGTATGACCTCGGTTACGACCCAGAAGACGAGGCTACCATCGGTGACAACATGTACACTGGTGAGGAAATCTACTGGGAGGTACACACATCTCCATTCTCAAGCGACGAGAACTACAACGGTCTTCCATCTTACCGCTGGACAGGCGGTTCTATCATGGCCGACATCTATTTCCGTCGTTCATTCACAACTACTTCTGTTCTTCCTAACGATGTTTATCTCGCTTGCGGTCACGACGATGCTCCATGCGAGTACTACATCAACGGTGTTCTCGTTTTCGCAAAGGATGGTGATCCTGCAGCAGGAAACGGTTGGAACAACAACGAGTACGTAAAGCTCACCGACGAGCAGAAGGCTCTCATCAAGAAGGATGGTTCAGAGAACATCATCGCTGTTCACGTTCATCAGAACTGGGGTGGCGCTTTCGCTGACTGCGGTCTCTACACATCTGTTCCTGGTGGTGTTGACATGGGTTATGTAACTCCTTGGACTGGTAAGACTATCTTCAACTCTTGGGGTGGTTACAACTACAATGGTTCAAGCCAGTTCCGCAACGCTGGTGCTAAGAACGAGTGGGAAGCACTCTACGAGGCAGGCGCTGACGATGTTTACACTGTAATGGGCATCCCTGAGTCACTCGACGAGTGGGGCGAGCAGCTTCACTTCAAGACTCCTATCGACATCAAGGCTGACCACGAGTACACATTCAAGGTTACTTTGACTCCTACAAACGATTTCGAGACTGTAACAGTTAAGCTCTGTGGCAACGACGACGATGAGACTATCGGTTCTGAGGAGCAGATTTCTATCGAGAAGGAGAGTGCTTACGATTACGAGACAACAATCTCTGGCACAGAGATCAGCAACCTCAAGATCGTCTTCGACTTCGCATGGGGTTATGACAATGAGAATGTTTCTATCAGCAACATGTCTGTATTCGACGAGACTGAAGGCAAGGAGCTCTGGGTAGGTACATCTTACTTCAACTACATGTACTTCACAAAGAACGGTGAGCAGATCAAGTCGCCACGCGTAACTGGTCGTGTTGAGTCTAAGTCTTGGACAACTGTTGACTTCGACGATACAATGTGGGATGACACAGCAATGCCTATCGGTAACGAGGGTTACATGTCAGAGGTTCAGACAATCTGGCCTGGTAACAAGGATCACCTTGACTACACACGCGATGGTGGTGAGGGCGAGAACACTGGTTACTGGATCCGTCGTATCTTCACACTCGACCAGATCAACCCATCACTCGAGTACTTGCTCAACGTTTGCCACGATGACGACTACGAGACATACGTAAACGGTCACCTCCTCCAGCAGAACACTGGTTGGACAAACGGCAAGAACCCTGTACAGGTTCACATCAAGGCTTCTTATCTCAACGTAGGCGAGAACGTCATCGCTACTGAGATTCACCAGAACTGGGGTGGTCGCTTCTACGATTGCGGTATCAACGTAGTAGAGTTCAACTACCAGGAGGTTATCGATAACGCTAACGCTGCTCTCGCTCAGGCTAAGGCTTGGGAGGGCGACCTCACAGAGGCAATGCGCGCTGCCTACGATCAGCTCATCGCTGACGCTGAGGCATTCATCGCTAACGAGGTTGACGGTGCTGAGATCAAGAACTTCATCAACGATACATTCGCTAAGGAAATCCAGAAGATCCAGAACTACTCAGGTACTGTAACTGCTGGTCGCGAGCTTATCAAGGTTGCTAAGACTGAAACTGCTGACTGGAAGGGCGAGCTCAAGGCAAAGATTGCTGAGGCAGTAGAGGGCTTCGAGGCTTGTGAGACAGCTGATGCTGTAAACAACATCGTTAACCCAATCAAGAACGCTCGTAAGCGTGCTCACTCAGAGCGTCGTGCTAACACATTCACTGGTTCTGCAGCTGCAGAGGGTGACTACTACATCTATAACGTAGGTGAGCAGCTGTTCCTCGGTGGTGGCGAGTCTTGGGGTGCTCACGCATGTCTCGAGTATGCTTCTAACGCAATGACTCTCATCCCTGCAGGTGAAAACGCATTCGTTATCGAGACCTACCGTCCAAACGGTAACATCGGTGAGAACGACTTCCTCGGCTACAACGGTTATGTTGACGTTTCTGCACAGGATGTATGGGTATTCGAGCCAGTAGCAGGCAAGACTAATGTTTACAACATCCGTCGCAATGGTGACAACGGTGAGAACGGTGTTCTCCTCGGCTACCGTGGTGGTGACAACCAGAACGGTTACTCTTGGAACGTAGTTGATTCTGATATGCGCACAGCTGAACTCGAGTCTAACCAGTGGATGCTTATCACTAAGGCTGAGCTCGATGCACAGGCAGAGAAGGCTACTGCTACTGCAGCAGTTGATATGACTCACCTCATCGCTAACCCTGGTTTCGACCAGCGTCTCTCTATCGACTCTTGGGAAGGTATCAATGCAATTTGGGGCCGTGGCTCTAACTACCCAGACTTCGTACACGAGGCTTGGAACTCAGACTGTGCTCTCGGTCAGGAGATCGAAGACGATGCAGTTGTAGAGGGTTGGTATACTCTCGAGGTTCAGGGTTACTACCGTGAGGGTCACAACTCTACACACAATGCACTCCTTGAGGCTGGTGAGACTATCGAGTCTCCTGCTATCCTCTATGCAAATGATGATGAGGTTGCTCTTGGTCTCATCACTGACACTGAGGTTGTTGTTCCTGGTCTCGGCTGGAACTACACAGCAGTAGGTAAGAAGTTGGCTGACAGCTGTCCTGACGCAGCAGAGTGGTTCGAACTCGGTGCATACAAGAATGTATTGAAGTTTGAGGTTTCTAAGGCTGGTTACATCTACATCGGTGTTGAGACAACTGCTGACACAGAAGGTCGCTGGACAGTTGTTGATAACTTCCGTCTGAAGTACTGGGGTCTTGAGGAGCCAACAGACGAGGCTACAGCTATCACAGAGGTTAACGCTGGCACAACAGCTGCTCAGGGTATCTTCAACCTCGCTGGTCAGAAGCTCGTTAAGGCTGCTAAGGGTGTTAACATCATCAATGGTAAAAAGGTTGTTATCAAGTAATAACACTCCTATAATATAAATAAGGTGGCGAATCCTTCGGGGTTCGCCACTTTTTTTGCTCATTATTTGGAATTTCGCCAGTATAATAGTAACTTTGCATTTATGATAGTAAATTCACCAATACAGCTACTTACCCATCAGAAACTTCTGCTCCAGATGGAATATGCTTCGGAGAAGGAAGCATACGAGAAGATGACTCAGCAGATGGGATTGGGGCGACGCATCAAAAGAGGCGACGCCTGGTGGCCTGTGACGGTGGAGAGAAGCTATTATAATTCGCTGAACCAACCTTGCGTGGTTATCCTGCGCAACACCGACGAGGATATAGAACATAACTTCGAATATGGCCGTCCGGTGGTGTTCTTCGAGAAACAAGACAACGGTTATAAGTTCTGCAATATAAAAGGAACCGTGAGCTATGCTGAGCCAGACAGGATGGTGGTGACACTTCAGGACATGTCGCATGCCCAGAAACTGCAGAACATCGACGGACTGGGAGTGCAGATGTATTTCGACGAGACATCCTACCGAACGATGTTCGAAGCCCTCGACAAGGCCATCAAAGCCAAAGGCAACCGACTGGCTTATCTGCGCGATCTGTTCTGCTCTCACCAGAAATCAGAGCGATTCTCGTTTGCCGACATCCGTTTTCCTTGGTTGAACAAAACCCAGGAGCATGCCGTGAACGAAGTTCTGAGGGCGAAGGATGTGATGGTGGTGCATGGACCTCCGGGAACGGGCAAAACAACGACTCTCGTTGAAGCCATCCACGAGACTCTGCAAAGAGAAAGTCAGGTGCTTGTATGCGCACAGAGCAATATGGCTGTTGACTGGATTTCCGAAAAACTCGTAGATAGAGGCATCAACGTTTTGCGAATTGGCAATCCGAGTCGTGTCAACGACAAGATGCTGTCGTTCACCTACGAGCGTCGTTTTGAGGCTCATCCCGACTATCCACAGCTATGGAGCATCCGTAAAGCCCTACGCGAGTTGAAAGCCAACCGCAAACACCGCACAGAGGCTTACCACCAGAAGATGGACCGACTGATGTCGAGAGCCACCGAACTGGAGATACGCATCAATCAGGACCTCTTCGGCGAGGCTCGCGTCATTGCCTGCACTCTCGTCGGTTCAGCCAACCGCCTGCTGCAAGGAATGAAGTTCAGCACCTTGTTCATAGACGAAGCTGCACAGGCCCTTGAGGCAGCATGCTGGATTCCTATAAGAAAGGTGTCGCGAGTGGTGTTTGCCGGCGATCATTGCCAGTTACCACCTACGGTGAAGAACTTCGCCGCAATGAAAGCCGGGCTGGGAAAGACATTGATGGAACGAATAGTGGAGAACCGTCCGGAGGATGTGTGCCTGCTGAAAATCCAGTATCGCATGAACGAGAAGATTATGCAGTTCTCGTCAGACTGGTTCTATGAGGGTAAGGTGGAGAGCGACCCGAGTGTGCGTTTCCGCGGAATCCTCGATTACGACGAACCGATGCTATGGATTGACACCCACGGGGAGGACTGCAAAGAGGAGTTTGTGGGCGAATCGTTTGGCCGTATCAACAAGACCGAAGCCGACCTCACCCTACTCCATCTCGAGGATTATTTCCGCAAGGTGGGCAAGCAACGAATACTCGACGAGAGCATTGATGTGGGTATTATCTCGCCTTACAGAGCCCAGGTGCAATATCTGCGTCAACGCGTGAAGAAAAGTCAATTCTTCAAGCCTTACCGGCATCTCATATCCATCAACACCGTTGACGGATTCCAGGGTCAGGAGCGCGACATCATCTTCATTTCGCTCGTAAGAGCCAACGACGACGGACAGATTGGATTCCTTGCCGACCTGCGCCGAATGAATGTCGCTATCACGCGTGCACGCATGAAACTTATTATATTAGGTGATTCAGAAACTCTCTGCAAAAATAAATTTTATAGACAACTATATGAAGAAACAATTCATTACAGCCCTTATGCTGGCGAGCAGCGCAGCAATGATGGCACAGAAAACCGCGGGTAATCCTATCTTCGAGGGTTGGTATGCCGACCCTGAAGGAGCAGTGTTCAACAACGAGTATTGGGTGTATCCCACATACTCTGCCGAGTATCGCGACCAGTTGCATTTCGATGCATTCTCTTCAAAGGACCTTGTGAACTGGGAGAAGCACGAGAATGTGCTGACCAACAAGGAGATAACCTGGGCTTGGCAGGCGATGTGGGCTCCATCGGTAGTGGAGAACAACGGAAAGTACTATTTCTTCTTCGGTGCTAACGACATCCAGAGCAACAAGGAGAATGGTGGTATCGGAGTAGCCGTTGCCGACAGCCCTGCAGGTCCGTTCAAAGACCTTCTCGGCAAACCGCTCATCGACAAAATCGTGAACGGTGCACAGCCTATCGACCAGTTTGCATTCAAGGATTCCGACCGCAAGTGGTATCTCATCTATGGTGGTTGGGGACATTGCAACATCGTGCGCCTTGCCGACGATTTCAAATCAATCCTGCCTTTCGAGGATGGTAGCCTTTACAAAGAAATGACACCAGAAGGATATGTTGAAGGTCCGTTCATGATAAAACGAGGCGGCAAGTACTACTTCATGTGGTCGGAAGGTGGCTGGGGCGGCCCTGACTACAGTGTTGCCTATGCTATTGCCGACAGTCCTTTCGGTCCTTGGAAGCGTGAGGCGAAGATTCTCAAGCAAGATCCAGAGATTGCCACTGGAGCCGGTCATCACAGCGTCATCAAGGGCAAGGGAAAGGATGAATATTACATCGTTTACCACCGTCGTCCGCTGGGCGACACTGGTCGCGACCATCGTGTTACCTGTATCGACAAACTCGTTTTCGGCAAGGATGGCAAAATCCAACCTGTGAAAATGACCTTCGAAGGCGTAAAGAAACGCAAGTTGAAGTAAATATTCGAATATCTTTGCGGCAAAAGTACAATTTATACTAAATAAAGTATAATTTTCTTTGTCTTTCGCCACAAAATTAGTACCTTTGCAAAGCAAATATGCCCGAATGAGTGTATTTGCTTTGCTGATTTTATGTTAGAAGTTCATAAATGAAGTAAATAATGCGTTGCCGCGATGTTGGAATGGTAGACAAGGCAGACTTAAAATCTTCTGCTCATTTTGGGCGTGCGGGTTCGAGTCCCGCTCGCGGCACCCCAAAAACAAGTTATTAACAATTTTATTCGTATTAATTGCAATGCGCAAGAATCTATTTATCCTTTTTTCTGCATGTGTAGCAATGGTCCTTACCTCATGTTCAGGTAAGTTGGGCGCATTGTCTGCAGATTATTTCACAGTTACTCCAAACCCACTCGAGACTCAGGCTGGTCAGGTTCCTGCTTCTATCGCAGGTGTTTTCCCTGAGAAGTATATGAAGAAGAAGGCTGTCGTTACAGTTGTTCCTGAACTTCGTTACGACAACGGTCAGGTAGCACAGGGCACTCCTGCTACATTCCAGGGCGAGAAGGTTACTGGCAACGACCAGACCATCTCTTACCGTCTCGGTGGCCGTTACACAATGAAGACTTCTTTCGACTATGTTCCTGAGATGCTCAAGAGCGATATGTACCTCACATTCCAGGCAAAGGTTGGCAAGAAGACAGTAAGCGTTCCTGCTGTAAAGGTTGCAACAGGCGTTATCGCTACTTCAGAACTTTACAAGAAGACAATCCTCAGCGATGGTGGTTGCTTCGCTCCTGACACATTCCAGCGTGTCAACAAGCAGAAGCAGGAGGCTAATATCAAGTTCCTCGTAAACCAGGCTAACATCCGTAAGAGCGAGCTCCAGAGCAACTCTGTAAAGGACTTTGTTGAGATGCTCAAGAAGATCAACGCTGATCAGGAGCGCCTTCTCATCAACAACGTAGAGATTCAGGCTTACGCTTCACCAGAGGGTGGTTTCGATTTCAACAACAAGCTTTCAGAGAAGCGTCAGAACGTAACTCAGGAGTATGTTGAGAAGCAACTCAAGGCTACAAACGTAGAGGCTGGTATCGATGCTCACTACACAGCTCAGGACTGGGAAGGTTTCAAGCAGCTCGTTGCTGTAAGCAACATCCAGGACAAGGACGTTATCGTTCGCGTACTCGATATGTACAAGGATCCAGAGGAGCGTGAGCAGCAGATCCGTAACATGAGCGCTGGTTTCCAGGAGTTGGCTAACGGCATTCTCCCAGAGCTCCGTCGTTCACGCATGATCATCAACTATGAGACAATCGGTCGCTCTGACGAGGAGATTCTCGCTCAGTACAACAGCGATGCTAAGCAGCTCAGCGTTGAGGAACTCCTCTATGCTGCAACACTCGTTGAGAGCAATGCAGAGAAGAACGACATTTATAACAAGACAGCTCAGATCTACACCAACGATGCACGTGCTATCAACAACCTCGCATCTATGGCTTTGATCAACGGTGACCTCTCTACAGCAAAGAAGTATATCAGCAAGTCACTCAGCGTTAACCCTAAGCAGGCTGAGGCTCTCGCTAACCGCGGTCTCATCAGCCTCATCGAGGGTGATGTAACTGCTGCTGAGAATGATATCGCTCGCGCAACAACTCTCGGTGATGTGAAGTACGCTCAGGGTGTTCTCAACATCGCTAAGGGTAACTATGCTGCTGCTGAGTCAAACTTCAAGGGTCTCGACGCTTCAAACAGCGCTGCTCTCGCACAGATTCTCAACAAGAACTATGCTGCTTCAGTAGGTACTCTCGACAACGCATCTTTCAAGGACGCAATGACAACATACCTCCACGCTATCGCTGCTGCTCGTCGCGATAACAAGTATGCTGCTGCTTCTTACCTCAAAGAGGCTATCGAGCAGGATCCTTCTCTCGCTGCTTATGCTGAGAACGACCTTGAGCTCGCTATCACACGCGATTAATCAAAGGGGACTCCCCCCTCACACCTTAAATCATAGAGATAGATGAAAAGACTATCTTATTTGATTCTCCTCACCCTGGTTCTGGTTTCCTGTGGCACCAAAAGCGATCATTTCACGCTCGAAGGTCGCTTGCTCAACCTTAACCAGGGTGAGTTCTATGTATATAGCACCGACGGTCTTATCAATGACATCGACACCATCCATGTCCAGGCAGGACGATTCTCCTACGACATAGAGTGTACCACCAACGGCACACTGGTCATTGTATTCCCAAACTTCTCCGAGCAACCGGTTTTTGCACAGCCGGGCAAGTCGTGCAATCTCGAGGGCGATGCGTCAAAACTGAAAGAGGCACGAGTGAAGGGCACTAAGGAAAACAAACTGATGAACCAGTTCCGCGAACAGATAGAAAGCGCATCGCCAGACGAGATACGCCACTATGCCGAACTATTCGTTGGTGATCATCCTGAATCGCTCGTGTCTATATACCTCGTCAGGAAATATTTCATCACCTGCCAGAACAGCGACTATAAGAAAGCCGACAAACTTCTCAAGATTATCCAGAAGGCCCAGCCTGAGAACGGACGACTGAAGCAACTTATCGATCAGGTGGAAGCACAGGCTCAGACTGCCATCGGTTCTCCACTGCCAAAGTTCAAGGTGGTCGATATCAATGGCGATACCATCACACAGGCAAAATTCTCAAAGGGTGATGCTATCATATATGTTTGGGCGACATGGGAATATGAAAGTTGCAATATGCAGCGCAACCTTAAAAACACTGTCAAGGACAAAGCCACTTGTCTTGGTATCTGTCTCGATGCCGACAAGACTGAATATAAGAAACTCCTCGACCGAGAGAATATCGACCTGCCGATAGTATTCGACGGGAAGATGTTTGACAGTCCATTGGTGAAGAAACTCGGATTCACCAGCATTCCTGATAATATTGTGGTGAAGAACGGCAAGATTACCGGTCGCAACCTCACTCTACAACAGATAAGAGAGAAATTCAACTAAAAACGGAGAAAAGACTCCCATAAACTCCATTCCCAACATGCTCGTAAAAGCCTTCAGTGCAGCAGTAAACGGACTTGAGGTGACAACCGTCACTATAGAAGTAAGTATTGTAAACGGTGTGATGTTCCATTTCACCGGTCTTGGTGACGCAGCCGTTCGAGAAGGTCGTGACCGTATTGCCGCAGCCCTGCGCCACAACGGTTTCCGCTTTCCACACGCCGATATCACTGTCAATATGGCTCCCGCTGACCTCAGAAAGGAAGGTAGCGGTTTCGACTTGCCACTGGCAATAGCTCTTCTTGCAGCAAACTCCGATATTCAGAGCGACAAACTCGGTAGCTACATGATAATGGGAGAGTTGGGACTCGACGGACATCTGCAACCTATCAAAGGCGCCCTGCCTATCGCCATCCGTGCCCGTGCTGAGAAGTTCAAAGGCCTCATTGTTCCAAAGGACAATGGTATGGAGGCTGCCGTGGTCAACAACCTCGATGTCTATGCCATGGATAATATCATGGATGTCATTGATTTCCTGACCGACAAGCGTGAATTTCAGCCAATAGAACTCGACACCCGCCGTGTGTTCTACGAACAGCAGTATAAGTTCGACCTCGACTTTGCCGATGTTCGTGGTCAGGAGAATGTAAAACGTGCTTTGGAAGTTGCTGCTGCCGGTGGACATAATGTTGCACTCATCGGTCCTCCGGGTTCAGGCAAGTCGATGATGGCTAAGCGACTGCCTTCTATCCTTCCTCCGTTGTCGCTTGCCGAAAGTCTTGAGACAACACAGATTCATAGTGTGGCAGGCAAACTCAGCAAGGACTCTTCGCTTATTTCCCAGCGCCCTTTCCGCTCACCTCATCACACTATTTCTGAAGTTGCACTGGTCGGTGGAGGCATCAATCCTCAGCCTGGTGAGATAAGTCTTGCCCACAATGGCGTACTTTTCTGCGACGAGTTGCCTGAATTCAATAAAAGCACACTTGAAGTGCTGCGCCAACCTCTGGAAGACCGCAAGATTACCATCTCGCGTGCCAAATACACCTTGGAATATCCATGTTCGTTTATGTTCGTGGCATCTATGAACCCTTGTCCTTGCGGCTATCATGGTGACCCAACCCACACTTGTGTGTGCACCCCAGGACAGATACAGCGATACATGAGTAAGGTCAGCGGACCTTTAATGGACCGAATCGACCTGCAGGTTGAAATTTCCGCTGTGGAATTTAAGGATATCTCCAAGGCTGAGCAGGGTGAACCGAGCGAGAACATCCGTGAAAGGGTTATCCGTGCTCGCAAGATGCAGGAGGAACGATTCAAGGATGTTAAGGGTGTTCACTGCAATGCCCAGATGACCGAACGAATGATTCATCAGTTTGCCGAACCTGATGAGAATGGAGTGGAAATGCTCCGTATAGCGATGGAGCGCCTATCACTCTCCGCACGCGCGTACAATAGAATATTAAAGGTAGCACGAACCATCGCCGACCTTGCCGGCAGCGAAAACGTCATGGTTGAGCATCTTGCCGAGGCTATATCCTATCGCAACCTCGACCGCGCCAACTGGGCGGAATAAAAGTCGTTTTTGGTCATTTAGACATGAGAATTTCCGTTTTTCTTCCCATTTTACCG
>JAUNIK010000507.1 GCA_030523505.1 Prevotellaceae bacterium
ACATTTTGTAATCCTTGTTAAGTATCGAAGATACTGCTGGGTGGATTTGAATTGAAGAATAGAGCTTGCTCTGATTCTCGATTAAAAGACAAACAGCAAAAAGACGCAAGTCTTAACAAGGATATTTTGATCTAATATAATAACATTGCGCCAAAAGGTATATCGTTTCCTAAAAATATCAACTAAAACCTATATCATTATGAACAAAAAACTATTCCTTTCAATCGTTCTTGTGGCAGTCAGTTGCATGGCAATGGCGGCCGACAAGGTTCTCAAGGTTGCCTCTCCCGACGGCAAGATTGGTGTTGAGGTTACCGTGGGTAAGCAACTCACCTACTCCGTTCCTATGGATGGCAACGTGGTGCTTGCTCCTTCGGCAATGGCAATGTCGCTCACCAATGGTAACGTATGGGGCGAAAACTGCCAGTTGAAGAAGTCTTCAAAGAAGGCAGTCAATGCCACCATCACTTCTCCTTTCACCCGTCAGGCTGAGATGACCGATGCTTGCAACGAGCTCACCATGCAGTTCCGTGGCTATAATGTCATCGTGCGTGCCTACGACAATGGTGTGGCTTACCGCTTTGTGAGCACCACCAAGGGTGCGTTCGAGGTAGAGGCCGAGAAGGTGGAATATTGCTTCACTGCCGATAACATCGTCACCACTCCTTACATCCGCGACTATGAGGCAGGCAAGACCACCTTCAAGGAGCAGTTCAACAACTCGTTCGAGAACACATACTCTATCCAGCCAGTATCGCAGATGGACAAGAAACGCCTGTCGTTCCTGCCTCTCGTTGTTGACCTCGGCAATGGCCGTAAGATGTGTATCACCGAGACAGCCCTCGAGCGCTATCCTGGTCTGTATCTCGTGGGTGGTGCCGACAACAAACTGACAAGCATGCATGCCCCTCTTCCAAAGACATGGCATCAGGGCGGTCACAACGAGTTGCAACTGCTCGTCGATGAGACTCATCCTTTCATCGCGAAGGTCAACGGACCTCGTGAGTTCCCTTGGCGTGTGGCAATGCTCTCACGCGAGGACAAGGAACTGGCAGCAAACAACCTCTCGTACGTCCTCGCCTCACCTTCGCGCGTGGCTGACTACTCTTGGGTGAAGCCGGGCAAGGTGGCTTGGGACTGGTGGAACGACTGGAACATCGAGGGTGTTGACTTCGAGGCTGGCATCAACAACGCCACATATAAATATTATATCGACTTCGCTTCGGCCAACGGCATCGAGTATGTCATCCTCGACGAGGGATGGGCTGTCAACCTCCAGGCTGATCTGATGCAGGTTATTCCTGAGATCAACATCAAGGAACTGGTGGATTATGGTAAGCAGAAGAATGTGGATATCATCCTCTGGGCTGGCTATTATGCCTTCGACCGCGATATGGAGAATGTAGTGAAGCACTATGCCGACATGGGCGTCAAGGGCTTCAAGATCGACTTCATGGACCGTGACGACCAGATAGTATCCGACTTCTACTGGCGTGCAGCCGAGACATGTGCCAAGTACCACATGCTCGCCGACTTCCATGGAGCATTCAAGCCTGCTGGTTTGAACCGCACCTACCCTAATGTCATCAACTTCGAGGGAGTCTCAGGTCTTGAGCAGATGAAGTGGGAACCAACATCTCGCGACCAGATCACCTACGACTGTCAGTTGCCATTCACACGCCAGACTGCCGGTCCTATGGACTACACCCAGGGTGCAATGCACAATGCCGGTCACAACTACTACCCATGCTATTCCGAGCCAATGAGCCAGGGCACACGTTGCCATCAGTTGGGTATGTATATCGTACTCGAGTCACCACTCAACATGCTCTGCGACTCACCTACCAACTATATGGCTGAACCAGAGTGCACCCGTTGCATTGCTGAGGTTCCAACAGTATGGGACGAGACTCATGTCCTTGCCGGAGAGATGGGCAAATACTGCATCACAGCCCGTCGTAAGGGCGATGTGTGGTATGTTGGTGGCATCAACAACTGGGATGCCCGCACCATCACCTTCACACTCCCTGAGGGCATCGATCTCTCGAAGAAGGGCGACCTCTTCCGTGATGGCAAGAACGCCAACCGCAAGGGTACCGACTACAAGCGTGAGCAAGTGAGCCTCACCCGTCAGATGACCATCACCATGGCCGACGGCGGCGGTTTCATTATGAAGATATAATTAGGCACAAAGGTTATTGATTGAACAAAAACAATAAAAACCCCTTGCGATTATGTC
>JAUNIK010000508.1 GCA_030523505.1 Prevotellaceae bacterium
TTCATAGAGGTTCCACTGGAGACGCTTCGTGACGTTTGTCGTCTGAGCGGGCGAGCGTACGGCATCCTGCGGACGCGCGCCAAAGGTCACCCACTCACCGCAGTCCCAGCCGACGACAAGTGACGTCTCGGAAACGGAAAGCACGCCATCACCATCCGCATCACGCCCGAACGCTACCTGCACGTTGTTGGACGGCGTCGCATACAATTCCAGTTCAAACGTCAGGTACCGGTTGTCAGGACCGCCGACGGCAAAGGCCGCATTGGTCGAGACCTCGGTGTCCAGACAGTCCCAGGCGGGAAGCGGTCCCAGCCCCACAGGCCGCCCGGCATAGGCAACCACGGCGAGCGCCAGGTCCGCCGCAAAAATCAAAACGCGCATCAGATTCTCCTTTGTCTTAAACAACAGGAGAATCTTACCAAGCGAACCTCTAAATTACCTCTAGCGAACCTCTAAATGTCTAGAGGTTTGTTTTCCATATTGACTTTTGCCCTTTCATAATCCCCGCAAGGCATCGCCTTCCGGGAGCGGCTGTGAGGCGTTCGCTTTAACATGCGAAAGGATGGTGGTCTTGGCTGGCGGCTCTGCAAAAACCGGAACTTCCTCAGCTGGCAACTTCTCAATGCTGTGCGTCAATCGGTCGGTAATTGTCTTCTTCACTAGGCCACGTGCGACCTTTGACTCGTCCAGAACAATATAAGTCGGAGGGGCGTCGAATCGGACGACCCGACAGAATGCATCTTTCCTTGCCTCCACGTTTGGTTCAAGGCTCGGCAGATCATCGCGATGAGGTACGGATTTGACTTTCCCGCCAGCCTTTTCCAACACACCCTTCTCATTCACATACAACGTCCAACGATAGACATCCCTTGACGCACCATCAACCGAGGAAGATAGATAACAATCTGTATAACCATCATTATTAGCATCAAGCAATACCGCGAAGACCGACACATCATTCGTCACACCAGAGCGAATCTGAGCTTCCTTCTGGAATGACGAAAGAAACGCATGAAACTTCTCTGGCGGCTCAACCGAAGCGAGAGGCTTTGGAAATTCATAGCCACCAAACCACGCATACTGAGGCACGAAATCAAATCTAAAGCCCTTATAACTTTCTGGATACATGCGTCTCAAGCAAACACTCGAATTTGAAAAAAACACATCATCCAAACTTGGTGACACTTTAGCAACGGACAACTGATTGTTCGTACTAATTCCAAAGATCCAGTCTGACGTTGATGACTGCACCTTGTTGTTGCCAGCATTCAGGAATCCAGCATCCAGATCAAGACCAATCAATTGGTCTCTTCCGTCCCGATAAATCAATCTGTAATAGGAGTAGTAGTAACAAGTAAATACAAACCCCTTCTCCCTCAAGTAATCCTCTCGAACAGGATGAAGTTTCCCATCTGGTTTTGTCGTCCAGAAATACCACGCGCAACCATATCGATCTGCCTGAGATATTGTCGTTGTGATGACTTCTTCAAAACCATCCTGGTTCAAATCGACAAAGAAGCACGACATCCACCATCGATCATCAGGCCAGATTTCCTTCGCATCAGAAGTATCATAGTTGTCGAGAAGGAAATGCCCATGAGACTCAATTTCTATGGCCTTAGCTACCATCGAAACGAGAACAACAAGAAAAACAATAAGATTTGAGATTCTCATCAGTCTGACTCCTCTACACCAGCCTCGGAGATAACACTCGGCGCATAATTATTGACATTAGTACTCAATCGCCATGTGGATGACGTCGGATCAAAGTGGATAGGGCTACTCTCGTTTGGACGAGCAACGTCTGACAAATCATCGCATCCCCGTGCTCCATTATACAAGGTAATGATCGACCATTCTCTTGCTGTTAGAACCGTTCCGTTCAGATTTGTTGCTACATTCGGTTCTACCCAATTCGTTGAATGATCATTCTGATATTTGTTTCTAAACAATCGGATAATTTCTAGATACCTGGCCCTCTTATCGCGCAACACTTCATTCATTGAATCCACGTTCGAGTGCCAGTCATAAACCTCCTTCGTTGTAGTGTAATTCATCGCCGATATTTCATTTCCCGAGCGATCAATCTGCCCGATTCCCCATCCATCAGGCGCACCAAAATTAGGAAGTTCCTTATACTGCCCTGTAGGATTGAACTGATTATAACACATCGCATTGGTAATTACCCCGTTCACAGGCAGTCCCAAGCCTACGATTGTTTCATGCTTGGCAAGCT
>JAUNIK010000024.1 GCA_030523505.1 Prevotellaceae bacterium
CCTCGATGTCGATGTCGTAGGTGAAATTGCCGAGGTGCTTATGACGCAGATGACCGTTGACGATACCGATATGGTTGTCGCGGTCGAAGATAGTGTCATTGATAAGCGCTATATCGTCAGGCACGAGGATGGCGTGAGCATTCTGTATGGTGTAGCTGGTGTTGAGCGGAGTGACATTGGTCTTGCCACTTACACGAGCCTCGCCGACAAGTTGGATAGCCTTGAACGGTCCCACCACATTGATGTCACCCCAGCCATACACATCGACATGATCGAGGAAGGTGTCGCAGAAATATTCGAGGAACTCCAGGCGAGTGCCGTCAGCATGCACCTTCAGATCCAGTTCGCTGTTCTTTGGCGATACAAAACCATCGATCTTGGTCTTGCCCGTCTCGTCAAGTGCTATGGCGTCGATGTTGATGGCACCCTCGTCGATATTCCAGTTTGCCTTTGCATCGAGGGTTCCAAGGCGACCGTCCATGAAGGTGAAGTTCTTCACGATGAGCTTCGCGTCAGCCTCAGGTTTGCCGAACAGTGAACGGCCGTGAGCCTCACCAGTGGCATTGCCAGCAAACTCCACAGAGTGGAAGTTGACGAGCCCGAGGATATAACTCACATTGACATCCTTCAGTTCCACCTTCAGTTCATCGTCGGTGCTGTCGGTAGCCTTTCCGTTGATGGCGATACGCTGGTCGGCATGATGCACAGCAAAGCGCTCCACCTCGAGGTGCTTCGCGTAATATTTAATATGTGCAGGGTCGATGGTCCATACGGAGTCGTTGACATATATCTGTGACGGTTTAATGTTCACATCAGCCTGCGACTGTCCCTCGCCATTGGTGCTGAAACTTGCCACAGCGTTCATCTCGCCCTTGAGGACATGCTTGCCGTCGGAATGGAACACAAACTTCGATGTCAGTTGGTTGTCGATAGCCTGAGCACGCAGAGTGTAGGTAGCGCTCGACTTACGATCCTTTGTCATGGCGTTAGCCACCATTCGCATAGTGTCGTTAGGGCAGGTGAGAAGCAGATAGCCATTCTTGTAGTTGCTGCCGTTATAGGCGAAGTCGGCCGCATCGAGCGTGATATCCACGAGATGCTTGTTGTCGTCGATATTAGCCACGAGATGTGCCGGTTCGTTGAGCGCCAGATCCATGCCAAGCAGTTTCTGTGCCCAGTCGGACTTGTTTATTGTGGCGTACACATTCAACCGGTTGTTTGTGCCCTTGCTATGCTTGATGCCAGGAAGGGTAGGGAGGCGGTTGTAGATAGCGTTGGTGATGGAGTTAGCCACCGTCTCGAAGTTGAACTCACCCTCAGCAAGCAGTGAGGCGAAGTCGCTCTTCAATCGGAGAGCCTGTCTGCCACCGTCAGCCGTCTTCGTCAGTTCGAGGTTGTTCAGATGGTAGTTGCTGGTTTCTGACTGCATCGTCAGATCCTTCACAACCACATTGCCCACAGCATTGTTGATGTTGCTGCCAGAGAACGAGCCGTCGATGCCGAAACTGAAAACACCATCGCCCCAACGGTCGGTGAGTCCCATCTCGTTAGGGTTGAGCGCAGCCACAGTGCCGTGGAGAGTGCCACTCGGAGTCTTAGAAGCAATGTTGTAGTTTGCCACAAGGTCGGCCATGCACGCCTCGTCATTGATATGTAGGTCGATATCCAGCGCCTTGTCGGCAGAATAATCGCCCGTAGCCTTTATATCCTTATAATGATGCTTCTTGAATATGAGCGACTTGATATCCGCATTGCCGTTAGCCGAAAGCAGTCTGCCATCACGCAGAACACCATCGGCGGTGATGCTGCCGGAGAGAGCACCGAGATCCTTGTTGCCAGTGAGTTGTTCAAGGTCGAGAGCATCAGCAAGCACATTCAACTTCGCGTTGTCGCCCACGATATTCAAGTCGAGGTCGCTACTACCGACAGCAGTGCTCAGCTTACCCGAAATGTCAATATTATTGTTCGCTTTCTTTGCCTCGCCCGAGAGCGTCACATTGCCCAACACCTCTACTGGTTTAGGGATGCTCTGCTGGTGGAGCCCGTTGGCTATCGATGCGATGCCAGCCGAACTGGTGGTGAGGTTGTGAAGACGGATGTTCCAGTCGAGCCCATTGCCCACAGGAAGAAGGCTGCAATCAGCAAGAACAGACAAGTCGTTGTCGAGCGAAACATTGATATTGTTGATATCGATTTTTCTGTCAGTACCACCGATGTTAGCCGACATAGAAACAGTCTTGTTGAAATCGTTTAACACGGAAACAAAAGAGCCTAAGTCTGAGAGTGTTACGATGCTTGGGCTAAGTTTTCCATCAAGGCTTAATGAGCCACGTTTCAGTTTCTTGTTCTCAGTCTCGTATGAAGCCACAAGAGCCGGCACGGAGATACGTGAACCAGGCAGTTCGATATTAAGATCCGTGAGGCGCGCACTGCTCATTCCAGCAAGCAGTTTCAGCGATAGCTTCTTCAGCTGGAAACCACGCTTCTCCTTCAGTGAGACACGTTTGATGTTCACATCCAGAGAATCGTCGGTGAGTTTGTTGAGAATAACGTGCGCACTGATGTCGGATATGTTGATATGCTTTGTTGAGAATTTTTGAGTGTTGTAATCATCCAACTGATTGTACGCAACCTCACTGCGTCGGATGATGAGCGAAGAAATCTCAAGGTTGAGAGGAGTGTGCTTTGTGGTGTCCTTCGATGCAAGTGAGTCGAGCACAAACTGGAAGTTGAGCGGACTGTCGGCAGTCTTCTTGTACAGGTTTGCCTTCAGGCCGAACACCTGTGCCGATGAGATGGTAATCTTGCCGTTGATGAGATCAGGAATCTTTATCTTCGCAGAAAGACGCGGAGCAAGGAGCATCTGCTGCTGATCCTGGTCGAGGATGAGCACATCGTTCACCGTGAGGCGGTTAGGGATGCTGATATCGGCACTCTTTATCGCTACAGATGTACCAAGTTTTTCAGAGAGAGCATCGGAAACTTTCGACGCAATAAAGGCTTTCACTGCCGGAAGACTCAGCAGCAAAACAAGCGCAAGATAAAGGCCGGCGATGGTCCATATCAATGCGTTAATTATCCTTCTTAAACCCTTCAATGAAGTCTGTATTTTGTAATTACACCACAAAATTACATTTTTTTTGGCTCATTCCTAAATATTTCGCCTATTTTCTTCTTTTTATTGCCATTTTTTAGTAAATTTGCAGTTGCTACGCACATAGTAAATAAGTACATGCGTGCAATGTGAAACTATCAAGTAGAGTTTAAACGAATAATCATAAATACACAATTTAATTTTGTTTTATGGCAAATGTAATCAAATTACGAAAAGGCCTTGACATCAAACTCGTCGGTGCGGCACAGGGTGAGAAGAAAGCCCTCGCTGCAAGCGCTGAGTATGCTCTTGTCCCTGACACTTTCGTGGGTGTTACTCCGAAGGTTGTTGTGAAGGAGGGCGATGTTGTTAAGGCTGGTGACGCCTTGTTCGTCAGCAAGCAGCAGCCAGAAGTGAAGTTCGCCTCTCCTGTGAGCGGTGTCGTTTCTGCTGTTGAGCGTGGTGACCGTCGCAAGGTTCTGTCAGTAAAGGTTAAGGCCGACGCTGAGCAGCAGTATGCTGACTTCGGTGTGAAGAATGCCGCATCCCTCACTGGTGAGCAGGTAAAGACTGCAATCCTCGAGGCAGGCTTGTTCGGCTACATTAACCAACTGCCTTACGCAGTAGTAGCAAACCCACAGGACGAACCAAAGGGTATCTTTGTTTCTGCCTTGCGTGACATGCCTCTGGCTTGTGACTTCGAGGTAGAGCTGAAGGGCAATGAGGCTGCTTTCCAGGCAGGTCTCACCGCACTTTCAAAGATGGCAAAGACCTATCTTGGTATCGGTGCAAACCAGACTGCTGATGCTCTCGTCAATGCAAAGGATGTTGACGTGAACGTGTTCAGCGGTAAGTGTCCTGCAGGAAATGTCGGTGTTCAGGTGAACCACCTCGACCCTGTGAACAAGGGTGAGGTAGTATGGACTGTTGACCCATCGGCAGTGATCTTCATCGGTCGTCTGTTCACAACAGGCAAGGTGGATCTTACCCGCACAGTGGCTGTTGCTGGTGCAGAGGTGAAGAATCCAAAGTTTGTTGATGTGAAGGTCGGTGCACCACTTGCTGATGTTCTCGCTGGTGAACTCGACGGTGTTGAGGGCAAGCGCGTTATCAATGGTAACCCACTGACAGGTGTTCTCTGTGCAGCTGTTCCTTTCGTAGGAGCACACACATCAGAGGTGACAGTTATCCCAGAGGGTAACGATGCAGACGAGATGCTCGGCTGGATTCTCCCACGCTGCAAGCAGTTCTCTACACACCGCAGTTACTTCTCATGGCTCTGTGGCAAGAAGGCTTACAACCTCGATGCTCGTATCAAGGGTGGTGAGCGCCACATGATTATGAGTGGTGAGTACGACAAGGTATTGCCAATGGATATCTACGGTGAGTACCTCATCAAGGCTATCATCGCTGGCGACATCGACCGTCAGGAGGCTCTCGGTATCTACGAGGTGAGCCCAGAGGACTTCGCATTGGCTGAGTTCGTTGACTCATCAAAACTTGAATTGCAGAAAATCGTTAGACAGGGTCTCGATATCCTGAGAAAGGAGAATGCATAATATGAAAGCACTTAGAAAATATGTAGACAAGATCAAGCCAAACTTCGTAGAAGGTGGTAAGTTCTCGTATCTGCAGAGTGTCTTCGAAGGCTTCGAGACATTCCTCTTCGTTCCAAACGACACAGCAAAGAGCGGTGTTCACATCCATGACTCTATCGACTCAAAGCGTATCATGTCGTTTGTTGTTATTGCTCTGATGCCAGCATTGCTGTTCGGTATGTACAATGTGGGTTATCAGAATGCTCTCGCTGCAGGTCAGTTGGCAAGCACCTCATTCGTTGAGATGTTTGTGTTCGGTCTGTTGGCTGTACTTCCAAAGATCATCGTTTCCTATGTAGTAGGTCTCGGCATCGAGTTCATCTGGGCACAGTGGAAGCACGAGGAGATTCAGGAGGGTTACCTCGTATCAGGTATCATCATCCCAATGATCGTTCCTGTGAACTGCCCACTCTGGATGCTCGCTTTGGCTTGCGCATTTGCTGTAATCATCGGTAAGGAGATTTTCGGTGGTACTGGTATGAACATCTTCAACCCAGCACTCATCGCTCGTGCATTCCTGTTCTTCTCTTACCCAACAAAGATGTCGGGTGACACAGTATGGGTTGCTGACGATACAATCTTCGGTATGGGACATCAGTTGGCTGACGGTACAACAGCTGCTACACCATTGGCAGCAGGCGTTGAGAACCTCGACGTGACAAACGCTGTTATCGGTCTTATCCCAGGTTCTATCGGTGAGACTTCGGTAATCGCTATCGCCCTCGGTGCAATCATCCTGTTGTGGACCGGTGTTGCTTCTTGGAAGACTATGGTATCGGTATTCGTTGGTGGTGCTGCTACTGCTGCATTGTTCCACGGTCTTGGTATGAGCGACCTCTGCGTTTGCGAGCACCTCGTACTCGGTGGTTTCTGCTTCGGTGCTGTATTCATGGCTACTGACCCAGTTACTTCTTGCCGTACAGAGACAGGTAAGTACATCTATGGTTTCCTCATCGGTGCTGTGGCAATCACCGTTCGCGTGATGAACCCAGGTTATCCAGAGGGTATGATGCTTGCTATTCTCCTCATGAATATGTTCGCATCAACCATCGACTACTATGTTGTCAATGCTAATATCAACAAGCGTGCTAAGCGTGCAATAATAAATAAGGAGGACAAGATATGGCAAAACTGAATACAAATAACAACGGCTATATTATTGCTTACGCAACTGGCCTTGTGGTAATTGTTGCCTTTTTGTTGGCATTCGTATCATCTGCTCTCCAGGACACTATCGATGCTAATGTGAAGCTCGATGTGAAGAAGCAGGTTATGGCTTCGCTTCTTGTTACTGAATTTGCTGATAATGCAGATGCAGAGGCACAGTACGTGGCTCTCGTAAAAGAAGAGCAGGTAGTTGATGCAGAAAAGGGACTTATCCTCTATACATGCGAGAAGGATGGCGAACCAAAGTATGTCCTTCGTGTTAAGGGACAAGGTCTTTGGGGCCCAATCTGGGGCTATGTTGCTCTGAACGCAGACAAGCAGACTGTTTACGGTGCTTACTTCAACCATGAAGGTGAGACTGCTGGTCTTGGTGCTGAAATCAAGGATAGCAAGGCTTGGCAGGCAAAGTTCCAGGGCAAGAAGGTCTTTGATGGTGAAAATGTTGTTCTTGGCGTGAAGAAAAACGTTACTCTCCCTGAGAGTGAGGTTGATGCTGTCACAGGTGCAACTCTTACTTCGGATGGTGTTGACCAGATGTTGAAGGAGTCGATCGCAAGATACAACGCAGTGTTAAATGCTAAATAATAGGAGAACATCGATATGAGTTTATTTTCAAAAGCAAACAAGGAAGTTTTCCTTACTCCTCTGAATAGCAACAACCCAATCCTTATCCAGGTGCTCGGTATCTGTTCGGCATTGGCTGTAACAAGCCAGTTGAAGCCAGCTATCGTGATGGGTCTTGCAGTAACAGTGATTACTGCCTTTGCTAACGTAATCATCTCACTCATCCGTAAGACTATCCCTAACCGCATCCGTATCATCGTGCAGTTGGTTGTTGTAGCAGCGTTGGTGACAATCACCAACCTCGTGCTCAAGGCATTCGTTTACGACGTGAGTGTTGAACTCTCTGTGTATGTAGGTCTTATCATTACCAACTGTATCCTGATGGGTCGTCTTGAGGCTTTCGCTTCAATGAACTCGCCAATGCCTTCGTTCATCGATGGTATTGCCAACGGTCTCGGCTATGCTTACATCCTCGTTATCGTGGGTGGTGTTCGCGAGTTGCTCGGCCGCGGTTCGTTGCTCGGTTTCAAGATTATTCCTGACTGTGTGTACGATTGGGGTTATGTAAACAACGGTATGATGACAATGCCAGCTATGGCTCTTATCCTTGTAGGTCTTGTTATCTGGGTACACCGTGGCTGTTTCTACAAAGAGGATAAATAATTTAATGTGTAAATTATAAAAGTGTAAAACTATGGATATACAGCATATTATTTCACTGTTCTTCCGTTCTATCTTTGTAGATAACATGGTATTTGCTTTCTTCCTCGGAATGTGTTCGTTCCTGGCAGTCAGCAAAAACGTGAAGACTTCATTGGGACTTGGTCTTGCAGTAACATTCGTGCTCTTGATTACTGTTCCTGTTGACTATCTCATCCAGACAAAGGTGCTCGCTGCCGATGGTATCCTCGGTGTCGATCTCACCTATCTCTCTCTCATCCTCTTTATTGCTGTCATCGCTGGTATGGTACAGTTGGTAGAGATGATCGTGGAGCGTTTCTCTCCATCACTCTATGCATCACTCGGTATCTTCCTTCCTTTGATTGCTGTAAACTGTGCTATCATGGGTGCTTCGCTCTTCATGCAGCAGCGTATCAACCTCGATCCTTCGAATACACAGTACATCGGTAATGTGTGGGATGCTCTGGCATTCGCACTCGGTTCGGGTATCGGTTGGACTCTCGCTATCGTTGCAATGGGTGCAATCCGTGAAAAGATGGCTTATTCAGATGTTCCAAAGCCACTTCAGGGTCTTGGCATTACCTTCATCACTGTAGGTTTGATGGCTATGGCAATGATGTGCTTCTCAGGTCTTAAAATCTAATAGGAGGAAATAACTATGATGAAATTTATTTTAGCATCTATCGGGGTTTTCCTCGTTGTTATCCTGCTGGTAGTCGTTGTGCTGCTGGTAGCAAAGAAGTACCTCAGCCCATCGGGTAAGGTAAAGGTGACTGTCAATGGCAAGAATACTTATGAGGTAGAGCAGGGTTCAAGCGTGCTCTCTACACTCGCAGAGGAAGGTGTTCACCTCCCATCAGCTTGTGGTGGTAAGGGTTCTTGCGGACAGTGCAAGTGTCAGGTAGTTTCAGGTGGTGGCGAGATTCTCGATTCTGAGAAGGGTCACTTCACACGTAAGCAGATCAAGGAAGGCTATCGTCTTGGTTGCCAGTGCAAGGTTAAGGGCGACTTGGAGTTGAAGGTGGCAGACTCTGTTCTTGGTGTTAAGGAGTGGGAGTGTACCGTTATTGGTAACCGTAACGTTGCTACCTTCATCAAGGAGTACAAGGTGGCTCTCCCTCCAGGTGAGCACATGGACTTCGAACCTGGTTCATACGCTCAGATCCGTATTCCAAAGTTCGAGAACCTTAAGTACTCTGACTTCGACAAGTCTCTCATTGGCGATACTTATCTTCCAGCATGGGAGAAGTTTGGCTTGTTCGGCCTCGTATGTAACAACCCTGAGGAGACAATCCGTGCTTACTCTATGGCCAACTATCCTGACGAGGGTGATATCATCACATTGAATGTGCGTATCGCTACTCCTCCATTCAAACCAAAGGATCAGGGTCCTGGCTTCATGGATGTAAACCCAGGTATTGCTTCTTCATACATCTTCTCATTGAAGCCTGGTGATAAGGTTATCATGTCTGGTCCTTATGGAGAGTTCCGTCCTAAGTACGGTACTGGCCGTGAGATGATCTGGGTAGGTGGTGGTGCCGGTATGGCTCCTCTCCGTGCACAGATTATGCACTGCTTGAAGACTCTCAACATCCGTGACCGCGAGATGCACTACTTCTATGGTGCTCGTGCATTGGAGGAGATTCCATTCCTTGATGACTTCCTCCAGCTCGAGAAGGATTATGACAACTTCCACTTCCACCTTGCTCTCGACCGTCCAGATCCAAAGGCTGACGAGGCTGGCGTAAAGTACACTCCTGGTTTCGTTGCTCCTGTTATGGGCGATACCTATCTCAAGCAGCATGAGGCTCCAGAAGACTGTGAGTACTACCTCTGTGGACCTCCGATGATGGCTAAGACCGTTCTCGATCTTCTCCATTCACTCGGCGTTGAGGATGATATGATCGACTTCGATAACTTCGGCGGATAATTGGCGTAGCCTTTTGTTCCGAATATAATATTTCTGCCATTTTGTCTCTTTATTGAGTCAGGATGGCAGATTTTCTTTTTGGGCATTCAGTTTGCAGTAAGGAGGGCAAACAATAATTTTTAAATCATAACAGATATGAATACACAAACACACAACAATCAGAATGCTCAACCAAAGTTTGAGAATCTGAACCGCTTTGCCATCAATCTTGTTGACAATGCCCGCAAAGGAAAACTCGACCCAGTAATCGGTCGTGATGATGAGATACGCCGTGTACTGCAGATACTCTCGCGCCGTACGAAGAACAATCCTATAATCATCGGTGAACCAGGAACTGGTAAGACCGCCATTGTGGAAGGTCTTGCACAGCGAATAGTCCGTGGCGATGTGCCTGATAACCTCAAAAACCGTCTGGTATTCTCGCTGGATATGGGTGCTCTCGTCGCTGGTGCTAAATACAAAGGTGAATTTGAGGAGCGTCTGAAGGGCGTTATCAAGGAAGTCGTAGAGGCTGAAGGACAGATAATCCTCTTCATCGATGAGATACATACCCTTGTAGGTGCAGGAGGTGGCGAAGGTGCTATGGATGCAGCAAACATCCTTAAACCGGCTCTCGCCCGTGGTGAACTGCGTGCCATTGGTGCTACGACACTCAACGAATATCAGAAATACTTTGAGAAGGACAAGGCTCTGGAGCGCCGTTTCCAGAGTGTTATGGTTGACGAGCCTAGTGAAGCGGAGGCTATCTCGATACTCCGTGGTTTGAAAGAGAACTATGAGAACCATCACAAGGTGCGCATTCAGGATGATGCTTGTATTGCTGCCGTGCGTCTTTCGGAAAGATATATTTCAGAGCGATTCCTTCCTGACAAGGCCATCGACCTGATGGATGAAGCCGCAGCCAAACTGCGTATGGAGCGTGACTCTATGCCAGAGGAGATGGATGAGTTGACTCGTAAGGTGCGTCAGTTGGAGATTGAGCGTGCTGCAATAAAGAAGGAGAATGACAGTGAGAAACTCCAGAAGTTGGAGGCAGAACTTGCTGAACTCAATGCTGAACTGTCGAAGATGAAGGCGCAGTGGGAGGCGGAGAAGAATCAGGCTGACCGTGTGCAGATTATCAAAGAACAGCAGAAACAGCTGAAACTTCAAGCTGAACAGGCTGAGCGTAATGGCGACTATGGCAAGGTGGCAGAGATACGTTATTCACGACTGCCGGCATTGGAGAAAGACCTTGAGACATTGCTTAACAATGCTGGAAACGCCACTACTGCAATGCTCCGTGAGGAGGTTACTGCCGATGATATCGCAGAGGTAGTGTCTCGTTGGACAGGAATACCTGTGAAGCGAATGTTGCAGAGCGACCGAGAGAAACTACTGCACCTTGAAGACGAACTTCACAAAAGGGTAGTGGGCCAGAACGAAGCCATCGAGGCTGTCAGCAATGCTGTTCGTCGTAGTCGTGCTGGTTTGCAGGATCCAAAGCGACCAATCGCTTCGTTCATCTTCCTTGGCACAACGGGTGTAGGAAAGACCGAATTGGCAAAGGCTCTGGCTGACTATCTGTTCAATGATGAAAAGATGATAACCCGTATCGATATGTCGGAATATCAGGAGAAATTCAGCGTTACCCGTCTGATAGGAGCCCCTCCGGGATATGTAGGCTATGACGAGGGTGGCCAGTTGACCGAGGCTGTGCGTCGCAAGCCATATTCAGTGGTGCTCTTCGATGAGATAGAAAAGGCTCATCCGGATGTGTTCAACACACTGCTGCAGGTTCTTGACGACGGCCGACTGACCGACAATAAGGGAAGAACCGTCAACTTCAAGAATACTATCATCATCATGACTTCAAACATGAAAGAGGAACAGTTGATGAGCGTGATGCGACCAGAGTTCCGCAACCGTATTGATGAGACAATATTCTTCCATCAGCTTACTCGCGATGAAATCAGCCAGATTGTGGAGATGCAGCTGAAGAATGTCAGTCTGATGCTTTACTCACAGGGCTTTGAGATGAAATGGACTCCTGCGGCTGTCAACTACCTCGCCGATCAGGGTTATGACCCACAGTTCGGTGCCCGTCCGGTGAAGCGTGCTATTCAGCATCTCGTGCTCGATGATATGAGTAAGGCACTGCTTGCAGGAACAATCTCTCGCGAGAGACCAATAATCGTTGATGCAAACAGTTCTGGATTGAACTTCCACTCATAATATAATGTATAAGGCAAGGGAACTTATTGATAGTTTCCTTGCTTTTTGTTTGTGTTTTGTACGGAAATCGGGAAATTATTCGTATCTTTGCTTAAAATAATCCCAATAAGCAGAAATCTATGAACTTTGACGGCAATTCAGAAATGGAACTCGCCTGGAATATGGTGGCCAATACCGACGCCTCGGTGTTTTTGACAGGTAAGGCTGGTACTGGCAAGACCACATTCCTGCGCCGTATTCGGCAGCAGATAAACAAGCGTATGGTGGTGTTGGCACCAACAGGCGTTGCAGCCATAAACGCACAAGGACAGACAATCCATTCATTTTTCCAACTCGCGTTGACACCATTCCTTCCCGGCTATGTGCAGGAAGAGCGCAAGACTTTCTTCAGGATGAGTCAGGAAAAGAAGAAACTCATCCGTTCGCTGGATCTGCTCGTCATAGATGAGATAAGTATGGTGCGATGCGACCTGCTTGATGCTGTGGATATGGAAATGAGGAAATACCGCGACCATAGTCTGCCTTTCGGAGGTGTACAGTTGCTGCTGATAGGCGATTTGTGTCAGTTGTCGCCAGTGGCAAAAGACGAAGAATGGGCATTGCTGTCGCAACACTACGACACACCGTATTTCTTTAGCAGTAAGAGTTTGCAAAGCATCAACTATGCAACGATAGAATTGCACAAGGTGTATCGTCAGGAAGACCAGACTTTCATTGACTTGCTGGGTAAAATCCGCCGAAATGCTGTCGATGCAGATGTCATCAACCGACTCAATGGCCGTTACATACCAAATTTCCAAATACCAGAAAACGAAGAATGGATTCGCCTGACAACGCATAACATCACTGCCCAGAACTACAACCAGTGGAAACTCGCGGAGATAAACACCACGGAGCACACCTTCACGGCCGAGATAAAGGGCAATTTCCCTGCGTTTTCGTATCCTACGGATGAGTCGCTTACATTGAAGGTCGGTGCTCAGGTCATGTTCATAAAGAACGATATCTCGCCGGCTCACGCTTTCTATAACGGCAAGATTGGTGTTGTCTGTGCCATCAGTGATGAGAAAATATCTGTGTGGTGTAAAGGCGAAACCAAACCGATTGATGTTGAAAAGATGGCATGGGAGAACACGAAGTATGTCATTGACGAGGCAACGAAAGATATAAAGGAAAGCGTAGAAGGAACATTCTCGCAGTTTCCTCTGCGCTTAGCATGGGCTATAACGGTTCATAAGAGTCAGGGCCTGACCTTTGACCATGCAGTACTCGATATTAACAAATCGTTTGCCCATGGTCAGGTGTATGTGGCGTTGAGCCGTTGTCGCACATTGGAAGGATTGGTTCTTTCGGCACCTATCGATGTAAACTCCGTGATATCCGACAGCAGTGTTGATTCCTATATGGACAATCGCATAATTGAACCAGAGCGTTTGAGGCAGGCATTGCCTTCGTTAGCACAGGCATATTACAAGAAACTGCTTGACGAGATGTTTGATTTCACCCGTCTGACAAACGATTTCAATGAGTTTTTCAAGGTCGTGGGCAGATATTTCATCGGTGATTTCCCTGAGTTCTATGCAATGCTGCAAAAGGCGAGCCCAATCTTGAACAATGAAATAAGTTCTGTTGCCGACAGGTTCAGGGTTCAATACAGCAATATCATGGCATCACTCTCTGGTGATAATTATGAAAATGACGCTCTGCTTCACGAGAGAATACGCAAGGCTGCTATTTACTTCTCTGCCAAACTGCGTGAGGCTTTCCATCAGATAGAGTTCCATTCTGCGTTGACAATCAGTGATAAGGCGCAGTTGAAGCGATACAACAATGCACTTACTGCATTCCTTACAACGTACAAGGTGCAGTTGGCGGTTATTGAATTTACAGTCTTGGATTCTCTGTCAAGAACTATTTGAAGCATAAGGGTAGGGCGCTGGCTATGGATGATATACAGGAAAAAGCAAAACATACAACAAAGCGCCGTTCGCGAAAACGCAAAGATGCACTATCATAAATAAGAATGCCAGCAATCGTTTTGACTGCTGGCATTTCTTATATATATAAATAGGTGTATTTTCTGATGACTACCTATTGTCGCAAAAGGACTTATCTGCTCCACCAATGCTTGCGCTTTGGAGTTTCATGGTCTTCAAGGCGTGAACGCATACTCTCGCGGAGAATCTGCTCGTAGGTCTTACCTTCGGTGATGATGCGGTAAATCTGTCCCCATTCAGGAAGACCGCCGACATTGCGATCATCAATCCACATGTCCACCTTGAGCTTGCGAGAGAAGTGGTTGTTCTTTTCTTTTTCCTCTTCAGGATAGTCCTTGTTCACAGCGTAGAACTCCACACCACGCTCTTTGCACCAATCAACGGCTTCCTGCAACAGGTCGCCCTCACGAACACTCCAGAGTATCAGCTGGTGATGGTCTCTAATGAGCATTTTAAGGGTTTCTGTTGCAAAAGGAATCTCCGGACCGATAGCAGGATAGCGGTGTTCAACGATTGTTCCGTCAAAATCTACTGCGATAGTCATATCTTACAATTTAACAGAAGTATCGTTCTTATCGCCGTAGTTGCTATTGCTGTAGTTGCCGTATGAACCGTAG
>JAUNIK010000509.1 GCA_030523505.1 Prevotellaceae bacterium
AAAAAATGTCACCTTTGTACCGAAATCTTAAAAGAAATTAGAATATGGATTATCAGGAAATGAATGTGTTTGCAGCGATGGTTGCAGAACAAGTTGTAAAGAAACTCAAGGGTGTTAGAAATCTCACTGAGACGGAGTACGTGGATACCGATGAAGCAGCTCGCATACTCGGTATATCGGCGAATTATTTGCGCCAGGTAAAGGACAAATATCCGCACATGAAGGCGGGCGGTAAACAGGGGCGCATACTGTTCAAAAGAGATGCACTCCTCCAGCAGTTTCAAAGATAATGATGGTAGGTGTTATTAGTCAGCCTGTTCTTACGTACGTATATAATCGGTACGGGTACGCGTCGCCGACTCGCGATGCGGTCATCGAGCTGCGGATTGCCCACAAAAATAGGCAGAAATACCTCTCTACTCGCATCAGAGTATTCCCCAAAGAATGGTCTCGAGGCAGGGTCGTGAACCGCGTCGATGCTTCAATCATTAATAAAACACTTGATAAGCTCCTGAACCAAGTCAGAGAGGTCATTTACGAGATGATAGACGAAGATAACATAGATATCTTCGCAATTCCTGCCCGTCTGCAGGCAAAAAAGAGACGCAGCATGACCTTCCTGGAGTATTACGCAGATAAGGCAGAAACATACAAACATGGCCTTGGTGTTATTCGTCAGGGCCGTTATGACTTGGTTCTGCGTGTTCTCAGGGAATATGGAAAGATAAGGACATTCGATGATCTCACAGAAAGAAACATCATATATTTTGATAATTATCTTAAAAAAAAGGGCATAAATCCTTCATCGCGATATAACAACTATCATAAATTTCTTAAACGATTTATAGTTGATGGCATGCGTGAAGGGCTGACAAGGCGTAACCCCTATGATACTGTCCGTCTGGATCATGGGGACTTTGACCATAGCATAGACAAATGCCTTACCCTGGATGAAGTCAAGCAGCTTGAAAACGCGACAATGGAGCCTCGGTTAGAACGAGTTCGTGACCTGTTTGTATTTCATTGTTATACTTGCATGTCCTATTCTGACCTCGCAAAATTCGACAGTCATTTAATCCAGATATTTGATGGCAAGAAGGTTTATTGTGGACGTAGGGGCAAGACCAAGGTGAGGTTCACAGTTCCACTATTGCCTCCGGCATTGGATATTTTGAAGAAGTACAATGCCAAGCTGCCTATGCTGTCCAATGTGAAGTATAATGCCTACCTGAAGGAGGTAGTAGCTGCTGCAGGAATACATAAGCCCATCACTACGCACTGGGCTCGGCACACTGGAGCAACATTACTCCTGAATGCCGGTGTACCGATGGAAATTGTCTCTAAGGTCTGTGGTCATTCTTCTGTGAAGATGACGGAAAAGATCTATGCGAAGATGCTGCCGAAGACAGTGGTGGCTGCAGTGAATGAAGTTGAGGATAAAATAATATAATTATGGACGCAAGGAATGATGAAAAATGGGCAGAGATATTACAGTACGCCCGGGAACATGCCACGGGTGAAGGCATGCACAAAGGTTACCGATGGCTTCAAGACGCCTTCGAGGAATACTTCCAGGATCATGAGGAACGTGTAGAGAAAGGCACCATGTGGTCTTTCGGGGGTGCTTCCTTCTCAGATCATAACCGCACGGTGTTCGCTGCTCAGATAGCCCGTGCCCTGCGCTATAACGAAGGCGGGTATGAAGGCCCTCGGCTTACAGACGAGCAGTTCGACAAATTAATTGACACTCTTCAGTGGATTAAAGAGCATCCAAAGAATGAACAACTTAAAATTTAACGGGTAAAAAGAAAAAGACAGTATGAAAAGAATTATTAGTTTAGTTAAGGATCCGCACCTTACATTTGTGAACAATGACGTTCCTCGGTGCTTATTAATTTGTGAGTACAGAATGTTGGTTGAAAAAGATGATGGCTTATATCAGCTTCTTTCTGTATGTAATGATGATTTTGCCGGAAGAGGGACAACCAAAGAGGAATTAGAGTCCAATACAAATCTTGTGGAGTGCTCAGTATGTACTCCTGAGATTGTTGTAGAGCAAGTGGACTACTGGGTAAAGACAGACCATGAAGATCCATACAAAACCCTAATAGAAACTATAGAATACATCGGCAAAGCTGGAGTGGTACTGTCCGATGCAGAAATGAAACGAGTTTATTTGCTGATGAAAAAATACGACAAAATATAATCAGAAATGGTTAAAGCAATG
>JAUNIK010000025.1:0-4098 GCA_030523505.1 Prevotellaceae bacterium
ACGCCACATTCAAACTGGCAAATAGCGACTACGAGCGAGTGTTCCTTACAGCCGCCGATGACTCTTGGACCGACTCATTCCAGTATGTGTCGCATATAGGACCCCACAGTGTCGGCCGTTTCCCTGACGGCGGTCGCTCTGTATATGAAATGACAAAGCCGACAATCGGTCATTCCAACATCTACACAACCCAGTCTTCACTGCTCTATGGCGATAACGAGAATCATATCCCAGGCACTACTATTGGTATAGAAGAAACCTCGTTTGATACTGTAGTCGATTGTCAGTATTATTCCGTATCTGGAGTTCTGTTGCCAAAAGCACAGAAGGGTTTGAATATCGTCCGCACTCCTGATGGAATAATCCGCAGGATTCTCGTGAGGTAATCGCTGTCCCAACCCCAACTGCCCCTGCAATTCATCAGCCAGCTCTTTGCTTTATAATTGTGCGCCCACCCTTGCACAGTTGTGTGCCCGCCGTCCGCACAATTATGTTCTTGTTTCATTTACTCCCCCTTTGGGGGTTGGGGGGCTGTCATTTGGGTGCTTTGACGACTGATTTGCGCGCAAATTGACTGTCATTCCACCGCTTTGACACCCTCATTTTAGCGTTTTACCTCACGCTCATAGAAGCAATGAAAAACCTTCTTTTCATTCGGTTCACGTTGATGAAGCCGTTGCCCTATTACGTACCCCTCCATAAGGAGGAGGGGTAGTAATGGTGGGGGCGGAACGGGGCTTCATCAAGTGAAAAACTGACATCATACATTATCGTTAGTAAAAAACTAACAGAATATTTGGCAGTTTCAGGAAAATATTGTAACTTTGGCAACAGAATTAATCAGGTGTACTGTGGGACCTGTCTCCGTGGCTCTTATATTACATATCACTCACGAAGTATTTCTACCTTAAACCTCCAAAGAAGGCAATGAGAGAAATATATAAATATGCTGATGACAAACAGAAAATCAAATTTGTTGAACATCCTGTCTTTAGATACGAAAGCATATCTTTTAGTTTAAAAGACGAAGGCAATGAATTACCATTACTTCGACAAGTTAATGAGGACGCAAATGTATAAATTGATATTATCAAAACCATTATGATAAAAGCAGAAACATTGAAAACAGCAATATATGAAAATGATATTGCATTTTTGAAATCCAACATAGGAGCATATAACATCAATGCGAGATTTGAAGATGAAGACAATGACACACTTCTTCTGTTCGCCATTGGCATTAGTCAAAATGAAACTTATAAGTTTTTCCTTCAGAACGGGGCTGATGTTTATGCTACGAATGCACTAACCGAGAATATACTTCATTCTATAGTCTATTCAGGTGACTTTGACCGACTTAACTATATTATGAAACAGGGATATAACATTAATCTCGATGAAAAAACTATAGATGGAGCCACACCTCTGCTAATATCTATAGCATTAGGGAAGTCAGATATTGCAAAAGCCCTAATAAACATGGGGGCTGACGTAAACATACCAGATAATGAAGGATTGACTCCACTACATATTGCATGTCAAGAAGGAGATATAGAATTAGTAAAACTACTTATTGAAAAAGGAGCGAATATCAGAACAAAAACTGCAAAAGGAAATTATCCAATTATGTTGGCCATATCAAATGACAATGAGGAATTAAGCAGAATCTTGTTCGAGCAACATTTCTCATAATCCTATGGTCTATAGCATAATCTATTCTCCAAACACCCCTCCTTCTTTGCACTAATTCGTGGCTGTAGGTCCCTTGATTTATTAGTTGCGTGACAATTGCGCGATGGATGGTGACGGGTGAAAATAAACCGTCACGTACTAAGTGTGCTGATTATCAGTTGGTTAAATGCTATTCGTGACGGGTGACGGATAAAACGTTTTCACTAATTTTTTTATGGCTTTTCTTCGGGAGTGGGTTCCGAGGCGAGCATTGAAGGGGAAGGGTCGAGAGAATAGGTAAAGAAATGCGTATCGGCAGATTCTGTCAACTGAAGGAGCTCCTTTCCAATTTTGTGTATCTCATCAATGATGAGACGAGTGCGCTCGGCTGAAGGCTTCTTTGTCCCATTGATATATTGCGCCATGAGGCTTTGACTTATCCCTAAGCGACGACCTACGGCAGAAGCGTTCAACTCGGGATGACTGAGAAACACATAGGAAATGCCTGTTGGTTCAGGCTCGTCATATTCAAAACTCTCGAACGAAATATCCTCGTCGATAGTTGGCCAATGAATGCCGTCACTGCTGATATTATACTGCTGACGCTGTTCATCGGTTGCATTCACGAGTCGGCGATACCATAGCAACGACTGCCACAATGTACGTCCATCGTCGGTCAAACCATATATGCGATTTTCTTCAAACCAGATTTTTGTAATTTTCATATCCTTAATCCTCCCTGTCGGTTACATGAGAACCGAAATATTCGTTCCACATACTTATTGCTAATTCCTTATTCTCTTCGAGTACCATCTCTGCGCATCGGATGTCCTTTGGCTTGAGGCCGATGTTCTCAACAAGTTTTATCCCTTCGGGTGTTATATTGAATTTTGCTTTACCGTCAGCACCTTGCACATGAACATGGATAGGCTCATGCTCACGCGAATAAAAGAAGAAACGAAGGCCGAATATTCGAAGTATTTCTGGCATAGGAATATAATTTTATCTATTTCGACTGCAAATATAGGTAATATTTTTATAACCTCCAAATTTCCGAGCTGTTTTTTGCAAATAATAAAGGAATACAAGTTTCGCAAGTTGGCTAGCGCCAAGAAATCTTGGCCCTCTTGCGAGGGGAAATCCTAAGCCCTTCGGGGAAATTTTAATTAGGAAATTAAAAGAAATCAAAACCTCTCGCTATGCTCGTATAAAATCAACTGGATTAGTTTACTGTTTTAGGTGTAGGATATTTTTTGCATCCTACACGCAATCCTACACCCTGGAATCCCCAGTATTTACTAGGCTTGCGAGCATGTGGTGTAGGAGTGTAGGATGTTTTCTTGCTTTCTGTAATTTTTATCGCATTATCGTGTCAGGAGTTTCTTTCCGTCGATGATGTTTATTCCATGCCTGGGACGGTCAAGCCTGATGCCTCCGAGAGTGTAATACTGATGACTAACCTGCTGAGCCATAATGTCCTCGATATCGCTTACTTCCTCAGGTGCCATCATAAAGGCATAGAAGATACCGCCCGTCTTGGTTCCCTGTGGAGATGTGAGATGAATAGTGACCTCATCCTTGCCGCTGGTTCCTTCCTCTGGGATGATATAGGTGCGATAGAAGAAACGACCAGGATCATTGTTGCAGAGCAACTCCGAATCAACAAAGATATCATCGCAATAGATATCGAAACTGCGGGCGTCCCACTCGCCACCCCAATAGTAAATCATGAGGTAGTTGCGATGAGTTGGATCAACCTTCATTGTCCACGACTGACCTTCCTCACCGTGACCGTCTGCCCATGTGTGCTGACGAAAGGTGCCTATCTCACCATTGCTTTGGTAGTGATGGTCGTTGCGATTCTTCTGCAATGCCACAGTCATATAGTCCACTGGTGTGGTGTCATCAGGAGTATTTTCCGAGATGGCAGTATATACTCCATATAGGCCACCGACAAGACTGCCATCGATTGACTGCATTTTTATCGTCACCTCAGTTTTGCCCTTTGTCAACTCATATGGCAGGGCGTGGTGCATGAAGTAATACTCGTTTGGCTTGAAGTTCTCGATTTCATCGTAGGAGATGATGCGTGGACCGCAATAAATATTGAACCTGCGGTTGCCTGCATCGCTGCCCCAATGCTTCAGGATAAGATCCATTGGTTTGTCAGGCAGCACCTTCAGTGTGTACTGGATGTAACCTCCGTCAGAGTCGCGCCAGCCGAGATCGGAACCAGTACGCATGTTGGTGCCCTTCAATCCATGAGCCTGCTCGGAAGCCTCATCGCAGATGATAACCTCATCGACATAGTCAATAGGTTCCGCTACATGAGTGTCGTCAACAGGAATCCATACCTTCATGGCACTCTTTCCACGGTTGGCACGAGCGAAGTAAGGGATGAGCTTTATGGTTGCATCCTTTGCCTTC
>JAUNIK010000025.1:4108-13795 GCA_030523505.1 Prevotellaceae bacterium
GTCGAAATAGCATTCCTTACCACTCACCTTCAGCATAGGCATATTGCCGTTGAAGGTGCCATACATGATGGTAGAGGTTGTGAAGTCGAAATCTTCTGGGATATAGAGATTATCGAAAGAAGTCTGATTGTCAGCACCTTCCATGCAGTAAACCAGTGGTCCACGCTCGAAAGAACGGAGTCCGTCGTTGGTCTTCAACTTTGCATTTGATACGACTTGATGAACATCCATAGGCAACAGCATCTCTATCTCCTCAACCCCCGGAGCAGGAATGAGAGCATAGCCGTTCTTGGTCTCATAGGTCACCTCCTGGCCATTAACCTTGATGACTACAGGACTGGTCGTTGGATTTACGAAAGAATAGAGATCGCTCTCCACAGGCTTGTTCACTGCCCATCCAGGAATGCGAACCTTGATGAAATCAAGGAAACCATTGTCTGTACCGAGATCCTCGCGGTTGCTGATGGCGATCTTCACATTGCCATCATAAGGATAGGATGTTGTCTGAGTGATATCGAACTTCTGCGCACCCACGGCGATGGTAGCCTTGGAATCAACGAAGAGATTGACATACAGCGAATTGAGATCCTTGGCATATACATAACCCGGAACCGAAGGAATCAGTCGGCAGAGGTTTGTAGGACAGCACGAGGTACCGAACCACTCCGAACGTTCATTGCCATTAGCCTGCGAAGCCAGACGGTTAGGGTAGTAGAAAGTCTTACCCTTGATACCGTAGCCATCGAGAACAGTGTTGTAGAGAGCACGCTCAAGCATATCGATGTACTTGGACTCGCCATGCAGACGGAACATTCGTTCATTGAACATGGTGCCGGCTACTGAAGCACAAGTTTCGCAGTAGGCAGTAGCATTAGGCAACTCATAATCCTCGCCGAAAGCCTCATTGTTGTCGCGAGCACCGAAACCGCCAGTGATGTAGAACTTCTTGCTTGCAATATTGTCCCAGATGGCAGAAACGGCAGTCTCGTAGTCCTGATCATTGGAATAGCGCACCCAATCAGCCATACCGCTATAGAAATACATGGCACGCACAGCATGTCCTTCAGCCGAACGTTGCTCGATAGCTGGCAGATGATCCTGCCAGTATTTACCGTTCACACGCTGGTCGAGCGATGAAGGGTCAAACTGACGGATACCTCTACAGTCGAGAAAGAACTTGCACTCGTTAAGGTACTTCTCCTCGCCTGTGAGTTCATAGAGACGAACGAGAGCCATCTCCACCACAGCATGTCCTGGTGCCATCTTGATGCCACCCTCATTGAATACAGAGAGCATGTTGTCGGCAGCCTTGATGGCACAGTTGAGGAGTTTGTCCTTACCCGTAGCCTGATAATAAGCGATACCACATTCTATGAGTTCGCCCACATTGAATGTCTCGTGCGAGAGGTTCCAGTCCATCTTCCATTTCTCGCCACCATACCAAGGGTGAAGAGGGTTGTGAATGGTGAAGAAAGTCTGCAGATAACCGTCAGGCTCCTGTGCAGAAACTATCTTGTCGATGACTCCGTCGCAGTAGTTCTCGAGTTCAGCATCAGGCGACACCTTGAGCACATAAGAGGCACCTTCGAGAACTTTATACACCTCAGCGTCGTCATAAGGATTGCTCGACTGCACTGTGAGTTCACCCACCTGCTTCTCGCCCGACACAATCATGCCGGCATACTCGAAGTTACGGATTTGTCCAGCCTGATCGCATTTCTCGAAGGCATATCGGATAGTGGTGTTCTGCATCACATCCAGTCGCTGTTTCCAGAACTGGTCGGTGATATGTACATCAGTGAAAGGCACAGGTTTGATGTCGCCCTGAGCCAACGCATTGCTTGCTGCAAGGGCCATGCCTATAGCCAGCAGTAGTAAAGTTCTTCTCAGTTTCATATTTGATGTTTTTTTTGCTTTGATTGCGATTTTATTATTTCAGGATTTTACGTCCGTTCTGGATTATTATTGATGCATCAGAGATGTCGCTGAGCTGGCGGCCTGCAAGATCGTAGCATTTGGCGGAATTGCAGTCAGCGTGATGTTTCTGAATAGCGGAAGCTTCGTCGGTGGTTATCACGAATACGGTGTAGCTGTAGGCATTGAGATGCAGTTTGCTGCCCACCTCAACATCTTGTTCCACAGGTACATAGAGTCGTGGCTGCTGTGGAGTGTTCTCGCCATTTGCAGGTCCGGTGAGCGATACGCTCTTGATGCCCTTCACCTCACCGAAGTTAGAGAGTTTCAGTGTGAGATTCTTTGCAGTAGTGCCATAGTTTACGGCATGAATGACCAGCGTCTTTCCATCCTCGCTGCGAGTGGCTGTTACGTCAACATTGCCGGCACGTGAAAGCTCAGACTCCACAAGTAGTGGCTGATGGGCCTCTGCTGCCATTTGCTGAGCATAGTAAGGAGGCTGGTTCCATACGCTCGATGGTGAGAAGAATATCTGTCCCTGATCCCAACCATTATCGTTCTGGAGGTATGGTTGTAAAGCGTTTGCCGGAGAATCGAGAGGCACAAAACCATTGCTGCGACGCACATTATTCAACATATATGCGTGAGCGAGGGCACGAGCCATATCATGGGTGTTGCCGTTCTCCTCAAAAATGGCACAGCGCATCTTGGTATCTGCATTCCATTGCAAGAACTTGTTCTGCATATTCTTGATGTCGTTCTCCACGTCCTTTGCCTGTTGTGGAGTCTCTGTCCAAGGGTGGAAATCCCAGAAATCGGCCTTGCCGTCGAGTTCGTGGAACACATATTCCATTGTTGCCAGTTCGTCAGCACGCCACCAGGCAGCATTGATGAATTGCATGTCAGGGTACACCTTGTGAATAGCATCATACAACACATTGAAACGCTCCACATAATGTTCATAAGCCGAACGGGCAGCAGTGAAGAGATTCTCCTCATTGCCGATCTCGAGCATCTGTAAGTTGTGAGGTTCCATCTCCTTGAGCATGGCGAGCACATCCTGCGGATTGTCTTCGATGTTGATGGCAATGGCTGGTTCTGTGCCAATGAGACGGGCAAACTCCACGAACTCTGGTGCTGCAAATCCGTTAGTTGAGTAGGCGTACCAATGTCCCTTATAAGGTTGGCGTTCAATTCGTGGACCTATCATATCCTTCGACATATATTCCTCGGCATTCGCCATAGTTCCACCATAGCGAAGGAAGGTTAGTTTCTGCTGACGGAACGACTCGGTGAGATCCTTGCGGAAAGGATAACTGTCGGTGCAGAGAAGCACCTGATCGGCTTGGACATAACCATCAGAGGCAAGTTCAAGAACAAAAGAACCTACGGAATCAGACTCGGCTGGTTGCATATCGAATGAGAACGCATTCCATGTGTTCTTGATTCCGGTTATCTCCTGCGAAGCATATTCCTTACTTCCGTCCTTGCTCTGGAGTGCTACACGCACCTTATCGGCAGTTCCTCTGAGATAGACAACACCGTGATAAGGCTCGTTCTTGTCGATGTTTATACCCCAGTGGTTAAGACCGAGATTGCGGATTCCATCACCGGCAGTGCCCTGGATTTTCTGCGAAGCCTTACCAGTGAAACCGCTGTTCATTCGGGTGTAAGTGCCGTTTCCAACGCTATACCACATACCCGAGATGCCATCAGCTGTCTGTTTGAATGCGATAGATTGGCCATTGACCTTGAGGTTGCGGAAACTTGCCGAACCTCCATAACTGCGGAGTCCGAACATACCATGAAGGAGTGGCTTCACGGCATCGTTGTTCTCATATATCTGTACTCCGTTTAGGAAGCATGTTGCCTTTGCTCCGTCAAAATCCACACGCAGGGTGTTCCACGAAGATGTAGAGAACGTTGTGGCGAAGTCCTGAACAGGTTGCCAGTTGTGGTCGTGCTTACCAAAAACAAAGTGACCAGTGTTCTTGTTTAGTGCAATCTCATAGCCACGGAAATTATCAGCACCATTGCCCGCCTCCTGAACATCGATGATGAACCCGGCAATAGGTGAACCGCCACCCATAAGCATTTCCACCTCAATACTACCACGCTCATAATCAGTCTGATAGACCAGTTTGCCATGGTTGTTGGTGTTGATATTCAATACCCCGTCAGTGACATTCCATACCTCGTCGTAAGGAAGGAAACCCTCAATGCTTATTGCCTCTGGTTCCTCAAAGCCCTCGCCGAAAATCCGCTGGTCGTAGAGACCGCCATAGATTTCGTGATTTACATCTTCAGCTCCTGCGCCATAGATTAGCGGACTAATGCCGCCCTTGATGTTGGCAGCGTCGATAGTGATACTCTGGGCAAATGCAACAGAAGGCACTCCCAGAACGAGTACATACAATGCTAAACGGCAGAATAACTTGCTCATAAAGATAATGTTTATAGTTAGTTTGGTTGTTTCAATCACAAAGATAATATAAATTCACACTAACTAGCAAAAAAAGTGTGTTATTTAAGGAATAATAACACATATTGCAACATCCAATAGATGCGCTATAGAATGGAAAAGCAGTTTTTCGGGGATTTGCTTTGTAATCTCGCATAATTGTTGTATCTTTGCTTTTCAAAGAGAAATGTATTATGCGAATTGATATTATATCCGTACTCCCTGAGATGATTGAGGGGTTTGTGAATGAGAGCATTCTGGCACGAGCACAGAAGAAAGGTCTCGCAGAAATAAAGCTGCACAACCTCCGTGATTATACCCTCGACAAATGGCGCCGCGTGGATGACTATCCGTATGGCGGCTTTGCAGGTATGGTGATGCAGGTAGAGCCTATCGACCGTTGTATTTCTGCACTGAAAGCAGAGCGCGACTATGACGAGGTGATTTTTACCTCGCCAGATGGTGAGCAGTTCAACCAGCACATGGCAAACGACTTATCGATGCAGCAGAACCTTATTATCCTCTGCGGACATTATAAGGGCATCGACCATCGTGTACGTGAACATCTTATTACCAAAGAGATATCCGTAGGCGATTATGTGCTCACTGGTGGTGAGTTGGCTGCAGCAATCATTACCGATGCTGTGGTGAGAATCATCCCTGGAGTTGTGGGCGATGAACAGAGTGCGCTCTCTGATTGTTTCCAGGATGATCTTCTCTCGGCACCAATATATTCGCGTCCAGCAGATTACAAAGGATGGAAAGTGCCGGAGATTCTCCTTTCGGGCAATGAGGCAAAGATAAAAGAGTGGGAGATGGAGCAGGCTTTGGAAAGGACAAAGCGTCTCCGCCCAGATTTGTTGAAATAAGGAAGAACTTAGACAAGATGTCTAAGAACAATAACAATTATAAACAGCAATTATTATGGAATTACAGCAGATTATTGACCAGCTTACAAAACAGTTCGGTCCTGGTTTGAATGTGGCTCAGGCTACAAAGTTGCTCGAGGGTGTTGACCTCAAGAATATCGATATGACTCAGGTTATTAACTTGCTCACAAAGGCAGGACTTATCGGTGACCTCGATGGTGACGGTAAGGTAGAGTCTTTGGCTGACGAGGCAAAGGGTGTCGCAGAGAAAGTTCTCGGTGGCGGTCTTGGTAGTATCGTTGGTAAGATTCTCGGTGGTAAGTAATATGCCCAATGGCTATTTGAAGACTAATTTATCCAATAGAAAACAAGACAAATATGAAGATGATCAAGATGATGTTGGTGGCTACTATGGTAGTCGCTAGTCTTGCTGCTTGCAACAGCAGTAAGAAGTGCAACAAGGATTGTTGTGCTGATACAACAGAGGTAGCAGGCGACACAGTTGAGGCTATGCAGATGCCTGAACTGTCGCAGACTTTCGGTGAGTGGAAAATAGTGAAGGTTGGTGATATGACCGTTGACTTCGAGGCATCGCTCGTTATCAACGACGACAATACATTCGGTGCTCATATCTGCAACAGTTTCGGTGGTGAGGTGGCACAGGAACTCCGTCGTCCTGATGCTATCTGCTTCAAGAATGTGGCTCGCACACAGATGATGGGCCCAGAGGAAGAGATGAAAGTGGAGGACGCTTTCGCTGAGGCACTTAACAATGTGCAGTTCTTCGCAGTGAAGGGTAATACCCTCCAGCTCCTTGATGCAGACAACAATGTAGTTGTGGAGGGAAAGGGTGTTAGTTTACGATAAGTGATCCTTGGGATGAAATAATCTTTTTGGTGATATTGCTTATAGCCGAGACATCGATGGTGTTCTCGGCTAATTTCTTATAACCTTCGTCGATTGCTTCGCGGATTTTAGACTCAGTCTCAGGGCGCAGAAGACCGTCGGTTTTCTGCTTTTTAAGCACTCTCTCTGCACGGTCGATAGTATTAGACAATTCCTTTCGCGCAAGCATTACACCAAACTGATTCTCAGTATCTTTGCTTACGCTCGAATCTTTGACGAATGGTGCTATGGCTCTTGCAATCTGAATGATGCCAAGTCCCATGACGTAATTGCCGGAATAGTAGTCAGTTTTTGCATTGTCATCACTATCGATAAGTGGGGTATAGATATCAATATAATCGATGTTACGACATTTCTCAGCCACCTCTTTCAACCATGCGTTGAACACAAGCAGGTTGCGCTTGTTTATCTCCTTCACACCGTAAGGAGCCACGGCGAGAAGACTGATGCGAGTGGTAGGAGAGAGTTTCATTATCTCCTTCACGATGGCACTGTATTTTGCCTTGACGTCCTCGATGTCGGCTGTCGATGATGCCAGTTCCTGACGCCCCATGTGAAGCACAATCTGCTTCGGTTGTTCGTTGCCTTCACGACCACGGAGAATCGGTTCGATATATTTTTCGATGATATCCATTCCTGTCCAGCATCCCCAACCAGTGCCGCGGTTCAGGATATTGCTGTTGTGGAGTAGTTCGTGCCACTCGGTGTTATGCATCATATCGTCGCCAACAAACAAGATGCTATTTTTCCTCACCGGCAACTGACTCAACGATGAAAGGCGAGCACCGAACGAATTCTGCATACCCCCATTGATGACCGCTGGTTGCTCAGGATAGCAAACCGACACTTTCTTGCCGATGAAAGGGGCCAGTTGGTCGCACCATATCCTGTTGCCGAGGATGTGGGGATGCAGCAGGTCGTAGGAGAGATTATAAGTTGACACACCCATCAAAGCCTCTTCGTGGTCAACAAAAGTGATGTTCATCTCCTCAGCCAACTGCTTCTGCAACTCGTTGAAAGCATGAGTACGCTCCACAGAGCGGTTACCATTGTTGGAAGGCATCACCGCCTGCAGATAGATTTTTGTGCGTGGTGACTCCTTCTGGGTGTGGTTGATGAACTGACGGATATTCTTTATTATCTCATTGAAATCGGCGTCCTTCGACGCCATGTCGTTGGTGCCGATCATAAGAAACAGTTTCTCCGGTCGGCCGCTGATGAAACTCTGCACATTGCTGAGGATTTCGCTCGACACAGCGCCCGATGTACCACGACCTACAACCTTGTCGGAACTGAATGCTTCCGCCCAAGGATGCATATTTGTAATGGAGTTTCCCACGAATACAATGTTGTCTTTTGCAACAGGTGTAGTCATCATCGAACTATAGCGATGGTTGCGGAACGGTTCATCGGCAAAAGCCGAAACACACAGCAGTAAAATACTGCTGACGAGCAATAATCTCTTTGATATTAGGCGAAAAAGCATAAGCATACGATAATTTTTGTTCAAAGATAAGAAAAACTTTGGTAATTACCTCATTTTTAATTAATTTTGTAGAAGAAAAAAATCATTCCGATGACAGATCAAGAAAGAATACTCGATTTACGCCGCCAGTTGCACGAAGCCAACCGACTTTACTATGTAAAGAATGCTCCTGTGCTCAGCGACCAGCAGTTTGACGAGATGATGCACGAATTGGAGCATCTCGAAGCTGCCTATCCGGATATGGCCGACCCTAATTCGCCTACACAGCGTGTCGGTTCGGACATACAGTCGGAGTTCAAGCAGGTGGCTCATCGTTTCCCGATGCTATCTTTGGCAAACACATACAACGAGCAGGATGTTGCGGAATGGTACCGTCAGGTGAAGGAAGGTCTTGGTGGTGAGGAGTTCGAGGTGTGCTGCGAGATGAAATACGACGGATTGTCAATCTCGCTGACCTATCAGAACGGAACTCTTATCCGTGCCGTTACCCGCGGTGACGGTGTTCAAGGCGATGATGTCACCAACAATATAAAGACCATCAGATGTATTCCGCTTGTTCTTGAACCAAGCGATTGGCCTCAGGATTTCGAAATACGTGGAGAAGTGCTCCTTCCTTGGGATAATTTCAACCGTATAAACAAGGAACGCGAAGAAAACGGCGAACAGCAGTTTGCCAACCCTCGCAATGCCGCATCAGGCACATTGAAAAGCCTAGACCCACGAGTGGTAAGCAAGCGTGGCCTTGATGCATACCTTTACTACCTCCTCGGCAATGACCTGCCAAAAGACGGACATTATGAGAACCTTATGGAATGCGACCGATGGGGATTCAAAGTGTCGAAAGGCTTGAAGAAGGTGAAGACATTGGATGAGATAATGGATTTCATTGCTTACTGGGACATTGAGCGTAGAAATCTGCCTGTGGCAACTGATGGCATTGTGCTCAAGGTAAACTCCCTTCGCCAGCAGCGTTCGCTCGGTATGACTGCCAAGTCACCACGTTGGGCAATCGCTTATAAATTCAAGGCAGAGCGCGTAAGTACCCGATTGACCGAGGTTACATTCCAAGTTGGACGCACAGGTGCTGTCACTCCAGTTGCTAATATGGAGCCAGTGCATCTTGCCGGCACTACTGTGAAACGAGCAACGCTCAACAATGAGGACTTCATCAAGAGTTTCGACCTGCATATGGGCGACTATGTGTATGTGGAGAAAGGCGGTGAAATCATTCCGAAGATTGTCGGTGTTGATGAGTCGCGCCGTGAGCCTGATGCTCAACCGGTACGATTCGCTGAAGTTTGTCCTGAGTGTGGCACTCCATTGGTGAGATATCCAGGTGAGGCTAACCACTATTGTCCAAATGATGCGGGTTGTCCGCCACAGATAAAAGGCAAGATAGAACATTTTGTGTCGCGCAAGGCTATGAATATCATGGGCCTCGGCGGAGAGATTATCGACGAATATTTCTCAAAAGGACTGATAAGCAACATTGCCGATCTCTATGATTTGCGTGTAGAGCAGTTGTGGGGTGATGCAGAAGAGAGAAACAAGTTTATTTCGGCTCAGAAGATTATCTCAGCCATTGATGACAGTAAGCAAGTGCCATTCGAGCGTGTTGTTTTCGCCCTCGGAATACGCTTTGTAGGTGAGACATCGGCAAAAGCCTTGGCTCGTTATTTCAAGTCGATGGATGCCCTCATCAATGCCACTGCCGAAGAGTTGTGTCAGGTTGACGGTATCGGCGATGTCATTGCCGCAAGCATCGTTGGCTACTTCAAGGAAGAAGGCAATATGGCTATCGTTGAGAGGTTGCGTGAGAAAGGTTTACAGTTCCAACTGTCGGAACAGCAACTTTCCAATCATAGCAATGTGCTCGAAGGAAAGTCGATTGTCATCAGTGGTGTGTTTGTGCACCATTCTCGCGATGAATATAAACGAATGATTGAGCAGAACGGAGGAAAGAATGTCGGTTCGATATCTAAGAACACCTCGTTTGTGCTTGCCGGTGATAACATGGGACCAGCGAAACTGGAGAAAGCCCAGAAACTTGG
>JAUNIK010000026.1:0-2699 GCA_030523505.1 Prevotellaceae bacterium
TATGTGGAAGGTATTGAAGTACAGAAAGAAATATAGCCCCTTTCCCCTCGCCCTTCGGGCTCATCCCTGTCCCCGCTCGGGGCTAGGGCGTTGAAATGACCCGTAACCAGAATAAACTTAGCGAAGGAGATATGATATATATATAATTTCGAATAGAATTATGTCATTATGTCATTCTTCTGCCCTCCTTACGTCGAGCGAAGCGGCGAAGCCGAGCGCTGTCTAAATTAATTAGTGAAATTCGCGGAATTCGCGGTTAAAGTTAACTATGTCATTCTGTCTAAAAAAACAAATAACTACTAATATGAAGAATCGACTTTTTCTTGTTGTGGCCATGATATGCATGGCGATGACTACTAACGCAGCAACCAACACAAAGTCAGTAATTAAGAAACTAAAGAAGGCCAAAGGTGTAGAGGTGGTCTTTGCTTCAAGTTACAAAGGCCGTGGTGGCAAACCAAGTCTCTCGATGAAGATCGTAGGCGACCAGGTGGCTCTGGAGCGTATCCGCCCTGCTGACATGCCTGAGAAAGAGGGTGTGCTCAAGACTGGCACTTATCAGGACTGGGCATCGACAACCAACCGACAGGTGGCTACCCTTCCTTCAGGCAAGGTGATAAGCACCTCATACAACTTCAAGGTTGGCGAGGGCTTCGTGAAGGAACTCGACGATGATGTTGTTCTCGGTCTTCCATGTCATGTGTGGCGTTATAATATCAACAGCAACACCGTCGATGTATGGTGGACAACAGCCATTGAAGGCTATCGCGGTGCTCCACAGTTGTTCAACTATACAGCTCCTGACGGCGTTGTACTGAAGACTGTCCGCAACGGTGACTCTGTAACAGAGGCTGTGGCTATCAACCCACTGACACAGACCGACGGTCTCATCCCTACCAACTGGGGCGAGGCAATGGAGAGTTTTGAATATCAGTATGCTTGCAACCACTGCTACGACATCAACTATCGTATCTTCGACCAGCAGGCAGTGAAGTTCAGCGGTGAGAAACTGCCAGAACCATCGTCGCTCGAGGCTGACAAGCAGTATTCAGCCGGTGGCGGTACTATTATATTAAAAAAGGTGAAGCTTCCTGAGAACGCTCACGACCGCGACATATATGCTACTCTGACACAGTATTCTGTTGGCGATGCTTACGACCGTACTGGTTCGGTGTTCGTAATCCCAACCGACAAGGAGAAATCGTTCCTCGATGCAATGTACAAACTCGAGAGCGTGCCAGCATTCAAGAGTGGCGATGTTGACTATCACGCCTTGGTGAGCACTCCTGAATACAATGTACCATTGGAGTTGATGCGCTTCTTCACCGGTTTCGGTGTTCGCCAGTTTAACTACAACAAGGTGCCTGGTCAGGAATGGGTTGACTCAGTGAAATACGAACTGAACGTATCGCCACTCGTTGACTATCTGCAGGGAGAGGTTTGGATCGGTGCTTACATCGGCAACTGGGACGCTAACGGTCATAAGATCAGTCTCACACTGACCTACCACCCAGCTGACGACGATGCTCCTGGTGGCATCCGCCGCTGTATCCCGCTGTTCAACACTGTGAACCTGCTCGAGCAGGACGGTCAGCCTTATCCTACCTTCATGCTCAACGACAACCTCAAGACAAAGTTCCATCTCGACAAGCCTGTCAAGAAGGCTAAGTTGCTCTATGTGACAACAGGCCACGGCGGTTGGGGCGGTGGCGACGAGTTCAACCAGAAGATAAACACCATCTCGCTCGATGGCAAGCAGGTTATCTCGTTCATCCCTTGGCGCGACGACTGTGGTACATATCGCAACAACTCTCCATGTTCGGGCAACTTCTCCAACGGATTGAGCTCAAGCGACCTTAGTCGTTCGAACTGGTGTCCAGGCACTGTCACCAACCCAGAGTATATCTACCTTGGCGACCTTGAAGCCGGCGATCATGAGTTGACAGTCGATATCCCTCAGGGAGCACCGGAAGGCGGTTCGAATAGCTATTGGTGCCTGTCAGGTACAATTATATATAATGAATAACAAACACAATATGGATATGAACAACATCAGTCGTCGTAAGTTCCTCGGTATTATCGGGGCCGGAACAAGCGCTGTAGCAGGGACATCTCTGCTCAGTGGATGCAAAGGCAAAGACAAGGAAGACGCTTTAGACGACTACAAGAAACAGATAGAACCACCTGTAGGTAAGATGACCTACCGTGAGAGCAACCAGACACACGACAAGATTTCGCTTCTGGGTTACGGTATGATGCGACTCCCTACAAAAGAGGCTGGTTCGGCTCGTACACAGGACAATCCTAACAACGATGAGATTGATCAGGAGGAGGTAAACCGTCTGGTGGACTATGCTATGGAGCATGGCATCAACTACTACGACACATCACCTGCTTACTGCCGTGGTCTCTCGGAGCGTTCCACTGGTATCGCCCTCAGCCGCTATCCACGCGACAAGTATTTCGTGGCTACCAAATTGTCGAACTTCGCACCAGAGACATGGTCGGGCGAAGCATCAAAGCAGATGTTCTACAACTCGCTGAAGGAGTTGCAGGTGGATTATATCGACTACTACCTGCTGCATGCCATTGGTGGTGACATGAGCCAGTATAAGGCGCGTTATGTTGACAACGGAATGATGGACTTCCTCCTCGAGATGCGCAAGGAAGGAAAGATACGCAATCTCGGTTTCTCTTTT
>JAUNIK010000026.1:2709-13776 GCA_030523505.1 Prevotellaceae bacterium
CAGATACAGCTCAACTACCTCGACTGGGACTTCGCCGACGAGATGTCCGACAGCAATGTCGATGGTTCGTATCTTTACGCAGAACTCCAGAAGAAAGGCATACAGAGTGTCATCATGGAACCGCTCCTCGGTGGTCGATTGGCAAATGTCCCACAGTTCGTAGCCCGCGCAATGAAGAAACGCCGCCCAGAGAAGAGCGTTGCCTCATGGGCATTCCGCTATGCAGGAACACCAGAGGGCGTGCTCACCGTGCTCTCGGGCATGACATATATGGAGCACCTCAAGGACAACCTCCTGTCGTTCTCGCCACTCGAACCATGTTCCGACGACGAGCGCACATTCCTCGAGGACACTATGGCAAAGGAACTGTTCCAGATGGAGAATATCCCTTGCAACGACTGTAAATACTGCATGCCTTGTCCTTACGGCATTGACATCCCTAAGATCTTCACCCACTACAACAAGTGCAAGAACGAGGGTACTCTGCCAATGAACCCAGAGAACAAGGAGTACAGCAAGTTGCGCAGGAACTATCTCATCGGTCTTGACCGCACAGTGCCAAAACTCCGTCAGGCAAGCCACTGTGTAGGTTGCGGACAGTGCACACCACACTGTCCACAGCAGATAAAAATCCCTGAGCAGTTGCAGAAGATTGATAAGTTCGTGGAAAAACTGAAGCTTAACGGTTTGGAACTACCAAAGCATCAAGCACCAGAAGAGTAGAATCCTCTACACGGAAATGAATATCGCGACCTCCAAAAGGCATTCCATATGTCTTTTGGGGGTTGTTTTGATAATGTGGGCGTGGATCCAGTTCAAGCACCTTTCTCAACGCCTTAACCTCCTCATCTGTGAAAAGCGCTGCTATATCCTCAGGAATAACCACCTGAAGACGCTTTATCGGATTGCTGTCAACGAATCCGCTACGCACACCGACATGGCTGTCGGCATACTCCACATACGGCTTGATGTCGTATATAGGAGTGCCATCCATCAGGTCAGCCCCACTGACATGCAGCACCGGACCGTCCTTGCTCTCCCACTCCACTCTGTCGAGCTTCACTGAGGAAAGACCGATATTGTTTGGGCGGAACGGCGAACGGGTGGCGAAAACACCCACCTTCTCGTTGCCTCCAAGAACGGGAGGACGCACAACGGGTGAGTTGGCCTTGTGGCTGTTGGCAGAAAACTCCCATATAAGCCACAGAAAATCAAAACCCTCAATACCGCGAATGTAATCAACATTGCGGTACTGAGGTTCAAAGATTATCTCACCCTTCAGTTCCTCTACCAGTCCCGATTGCTTGGGAATGCCAAACTTGGAACTGAAGGGTGAGCGGAATCGTGCTATCGGATTAATTTGCATATACCTCCAACTCTGAGAATGCACAGTAGTCGCGTGCTGTCTGATCCTCTGGAGCAGGAACATACAGGCGAACATACTTTGCCTTCACTGGCGACACCTTGCGTACAACATCCTTCTCCTTATTGTCCTTCACAGCATCAACTGTTGTCCAGTCCTCAGACTCTGAGTTGCGAACCTGCAAAGAGAAGTTTGGCAACACAAACTGACGACCTTCTGTGCCACAACTAACGAGGTTCCAGCCTGTAACATCGCGAGTCTCACCAAGGTCGAATGTAACATAGTGAGGCCCCTTTGCACGGTCAAACCACATTGTCTCAATGTCACCATCAACAACATTGCTCACATCAATACGCATGCGGTTGTTGTTCTGGGCATTAGCATCCACTGGAGCATGGCGACCAGAATCGTCGATGAGAGTAGCCTTCTTGAGGATATTCTCCTTCTGCATCTCAGCCTCGTATGCATTGCCGATATTACCTGTAGTGAACATCTCGCTTGCAGGAGTAACGGTGTAAGCCTCGTTGGCAACAGTTGCGGCAAACACCACAACCTGACGGTTTGTTGGAAGAACAACCGATGTAGCACCCTTTGGAATGTCAACACCACACTTGAACATATATGTGAAGTCGTAAGGCATATCCTCATCGAATACATGGCGGTGTGTACCAACATAAGCCACCTGAGCGTCCTTTACATAACCCTCAACCTGACCTTCATGTCCCCACTGGCCGTAGAAACCTGAGTAGTAAGGCACAGAAACTGTCTGCTCACCAACATTCTGAACTACGTTCTTCTTGCCAGGAACGAGGAAACTGACCTTTGCTGTCTGGTCGCCACGTGTTGATGCTGCAAGGAAGTACAACTTGTTGTAGCCTGCAGGGAGTTCGATAGTATCGCCTTTACATGTGTAACCGGTCTTGTGGTCAAGATCCTGGATTGTGAAATGGATACCATCAACGGTGAGACCGTCCTTTGGCATCAACTCAGCAGCGTATGAACGACCGCCCTCGAAGTTGCCTGCAGCACGGAAATCATTCCATGAGAAGCAATACTTGTTCCATGGGAGTTCAAGGCTCTTTGTTGCAATCTCCTTCACATCACGACCATTGCCGAATGTGAGCTTGTAAGTCTTCACACCAAAGCCCTTTACATCGATGTTGAGCGAACTGCCTGAATAAGCAGCATCACCGAGAGTCTTCTCTGTACCGTCAGCCTCAACAGCCTTTGCGATAGGTGCTACGAAGTTCACCTTTGCGGTCTGTGCCGAACCAGAGTTCTCGTAAACACGGAGCACATACTCATCGCTTGCCTCTGCCTTCTTGAATGCACGGATGGTTACATTCTTGTTGTCGCAGTTGAGGAATGAGTACTGCTTGCCCAACTCACCGGCATGCTTTGTAGTTTCATAAGCACGGATTGGCGAGTTCAGCTGTGTGCTCTGCTCGAAAACTAAGCCCTTGTCGAGAGCGCCCTTATGACCGATGATAGAATATGTGAACTCGTGATGACCGAAGTCCTGACGGTTCTGATAAGAATAGTTGCGGCCTACCTCTGGAGACCAGAGCAATGACAGACGGATATTGTTGTCGGCAGGCTTGTCCCAACCGTACTTGCAGTTGTTGATGACAGTAACACCATAGTCGCCCGACTTGTCTGTGAGGTCAGTCCACTCATGTGAATAAACCTCATACTTGTGAGCCTCATTGTTGCAACGGTCAACAGAACCCAAGCCGAGGTCGTAGGTAGCGTTAGGATTGCTTACAGTGAGAGGGAACTCAGTCTTAAGGAGCGAGTTGTATGATCTCCACTCGATTTCGTTATAGAAGTCGATACGGTCAGCGAGGTTACCCTCATAGAGGCGCACATACTGAGCAATCTCCGACTCGCCGTAACGCTTGCTCACCTTGACGGTCTTACGCAAAGCACCATCTTCCACGAGCTTCACGCTCACGCCCTCGTTCACAACATTATAGTTGCCATCGACAGTAGCCTTGAGGATTTCCCATGCAGGCCAAGCCTCGCTCTTGCACTCTGTGAAGACAATCATACCGATAGCCTTGCCCTGCTCAACGAGTTCCTTGCCATAGCGCTTGTCAACGATTGATGAAAGGTTACCGTTCTTGTCGAAGGTGAGTTTGTAAACAGAGTTCTCAACGGTGTTCACATCCTTCGAAACCTGTGGCGCAGCCTTGCCACCAGCCTTTACTGAATAAACTGCGAAACCTGTTGAAGGAACTGTTGCATCAACGAGCAAGTGCTTCTTGCCCTTTGTATCGGTCACAACCTGCGAAGCAACCTTCTTGCCTGAAGGGTCGGTAACGGTGTAACTTGCAGCCATATTGCCGAGAACAACATCAGCAACAGTCTTCTGCTGGAAACCGTCTGGATTGAAGAATACTACTGGGGTACCAGCCACCTGTGTATTGAGGAGATCAGCAACACCGCTGACAGCGCTCTTTGTGATATCCGAATAACGGCTCATGTCGATAAGTTCATCGTTCCAAGAGAACTCATAAGCGCGTGGGATAGAAGTACCAGGGAGGTCGTCGTGGAACTGATGGAGCAATACGCTTCTCCAGATCTCGGTGATTGTCTGACGAGGATAAGCACGCTTTCCAAGCCATTCTGCCACAATGCTTGAGCGCTCGGCAGCATCAGCAAGGTGCTCGTTCTGGCGGTTGTAGAGCTTCATCGCAGCCTGTGATGTATAGCAACCTACACCATGAACATCCATATAGAGCTCGCCCTTGAATGTAGGCAACTCTGGGTGCTTGTCGAATGGAAGATAATCCTTATAAAGCTGATCACTGGTAGAAGAGATGATCTTCACAGGACCGTTGCCAGCGATGCCCTTCTCCAATGACTGAACAGAAGGAACATTTGGTGAACCGCCGGTATCACCAGTTCCGTAATAACGCATGCCAATGCCGGTAGTGCTCTGCGACATCTCTTTGTAGAGTTGCTCGTCGTTGGAAAGGTCGATGTCTGCGTAACGCTTGCCATAGTCGAAGGCATGAGCCATCATGATACGGTTGCCGTCGATACCCTCCCAGAGACCTACTGTATAAGGGTACTTCTCAAGTTTCTGATCGTAGAACTTGTTGGTACGCCACTGGAGTTTCTGTGAAGAGAAACCGATCAAACCGCAGTGTGCTGCGATTGATGGGTAGTTGTAAGGGAATCCGAAACAGTCAGGCAGGAAGAAGTCTGTTGACTCCAAGCCGTACTCATCGCGGAAATACTGCTGACCGAGCAGTGTGTTGCGGAACAACGACTCGGATGCAGCGATGATTGTTTCTGTTGCATCCCAACTGGTACCGGTAAGATGCCAGCGACCGTTGAGGACATACTTCTTCACCTCATCATATTCTTTTGGGAAATACTCCTTCATCCATGCATACTTGATAGCGCCCTCGAAGTTGAAGATGTAATCAGGGTAGTTGCGCAACAGATGAAGATTCTGGCGGATGGTCTTTGGGATATACTCACGGATAGTGGTCTGAATATCCCAGTTCCATTGAGTGTCAAGATGTGCGTCAGCCACCATATAAGCAGTCTTCTGCTCTTTTGGTTCCTGAGCATCCTGAGCCATAACAGCCGACGAGAGGAATAATCCCGCAGCCATAACTAAAAGCTTAGTTCTCATAGGTTTTTGTTTTTGGGGTTTAATATTAATTGTTTTTTCGAGATTTCGAGATTTTCGAGTAATCGAGTAATCGAATTATCGAGTTATCGGGGATTCGATTAAAACTCCACAACCGTGATGCCGGCACCGCCGAACTGCACATGCTCATCACGGTAATGTGCCACATTAGGCACAGTACCCAGATATTGACGGATTAGCTGACGCAGAATACCGTTACCCTTGCCGTGGAGGATTCTCACCTGCTGCACTCCCACGAGGATTGCATCATCGATGAAATACATAACGGCGTTCAGTGCTTCGTCGCCACGCATTCCGCGTACATCTATCTCATGACGGAAGTTATTACGACGGTCGTCGATAGCCGAACGAGTGGAACTTGACACATGGATATCATTCAGGTCGGCATGGCGCTCAGCCTGGTTTACATTCTGTGGCTGTGCCTGCTGAGCAGGAGCCTGTTCCAAGCGTTCGAGTCGCATCTTTGTACGCATATCGCCAAAGATGACCGTAGCCATCTTTCCGTCAATCTTCTCTACCTTACCCACCGTGGTCAAGCCCTTTATCCTCACCTCCGAACCAACGGTCAGCGAGTCTTTCTTCAGTGTAAGGTCCTCGGCTTTGAGTGCCGGTCCCTGCTGTGCAGTCTGTCCTGCCTCGCTCTGCTTCTTGGCTTTATCCTCCATACGCTTTGCGTGGCGCTCCTTACGTGCTTTTATCTGCTCTATCTTACGGGCAATCTTCTCATCCTCGGCCTTGGTGTCGATGTCCTTCATCTCCTCACGGAAAGCATTGAGCTCTTCGCGAATCTTTCGGGTGGCTTCCTTTTCTGCCTGCTGCTCACGGATCTCACGGATAGCATTCTCTATTCGCTTGTTGGTTTCCTGCAACAGTTCCTGAGCCTGCTCCTTCGCCCTACGGAGAATAGCCTTACGCTCCTGTTCAATATCAGTGATATTCGACTCGTAGCGGTCGATGGTGCGCTGCATGTCCTTCTCGCGCTGATGGATGGTCTGGCGCTTCGACTCCCAGTAACGCTTGTCGCGAACGATGTCCTGAAGATACTTGTCAGACTGGATATAGTCCTGACCCACAATCTCCGAGGCATCTGCTATCACTTCCTCCGGAATACCGGTCTTGCGGGCTATCTCGATTGCGAACGACGAACCCGGACGGCCAATCTGCAACTGGAACAATGCCTGCATCTCATGACGGTCGTAGAGCATCGCACCATTCACCACTTCTTCGTGATCATCGGCAAAATGCTTCAGGTTCTGATAGTGGGTTGTGATAACACCGAAGGCTTTCTTCTTCCAGAACTGTTTCAGCACAGACTCGGCAATGGCACCGCCAATCTGCGGTTCTGTACCAGTACCGAACTCATCGATTAATAATAATGTGTAGCCCGATGCCACCTTCATCATCTGCTTCATGTTCTGCAGATGCGATGAATATGTAGAGAGGTCGTTCTCAAGACTCTGCTCATCACCGATATCAATCATGATGTCGTGGAACACGCCACACTTGGAGTTTTCCTTCACAGGAATCGGCAATCCGCACTGGAGCATATACTGCAACAGACCGGTGGTCTTCAGGCATACCGACTTACCACCGGCATTCGGTCCCGAGATGATAAGTATGCGGCCGGTCTTGGTCAGTGTGATATCAAGAGGAACAATATTCTTGCCATGCTTCTTGAGCGATGCTTCGAGCAACGGATGTCGAGCCTGAACAAAATCAATCATCGGTTCGTCGCTCAACTCCGGTTCGATAGCCTGGAACTTCTCTGCCATCAGCATCTTGGCACGTATGAAATCGATATGTGCTAACAGTTTGTAGGACGCCACGATGTACTTCACATCAGGACGGAGAATCTTTGCAAACTCAGTGAGAATGCGTATCACCTCTTTGCGCTCCTCGCTTTCCAGTTCGCGTATCTTATTGTTTGCCTCAACCACCTGTGTCGGTTCAACAAAGGCTGTACGACCAGTGGCACTCTCATCGTGCACTATTCCAGGAATCTTTCGCTTGTGAGCCGGAGCAATAGGAATGACGAGGCGACCATCACGCAGTGCTGGAGTGACATCCTTATCCACGAGTCCATCCTGCTGAGCCTGACGGAGAATGCTCGCGAGCACACGCGACACGCTTCCCTCAGCCTGTTTCAGTTCACGGCGCACCATAGCGAGTTTCGGACTCGCAGCATCGCGAATCTTACCGTATTTATCGAGAATCTGGTCAATACGCTGAATGATATAAGGGAATGTCATCACCTCCTCAGCAAGCATCTGCAACTGAGGGTACTTCACTTCCTCGCCAAGGGTGAACTCCTCTGGCGCGAGAATCTGCTTTATCTTATGGATTGTATCAAGCGAACGACGAAGATCAAAGAGTTCTGATTCATCGAGATGTGTGTTTTCGAGGCGCAGGCGACTGACGCTCTTGCGCATATCAAAGAAATAGGACAATGGGAAGTCCTCGCGCTCCTCCATAAGTCGGCGGAACTCGCGAACCTGACTGAGCAGATCAGCGATGACCACTGCCTCGTCGCAGAACTCCATGCCATTGACCATCTCAATACCGAGATTCGACATACAGTTCTCGCGAAGAATAGTGCGTATTTCCGCAAAGCCTACCTTTGATTCAAAATTTGTTGGGTATATCATACTACAAAAGTAGTTTTTTTATATGAGATAACAAAAGAATAGAACTGTTATTTTTGTAATTAATACAAAAAAGACAATAAAAACGATATTCTTTTTAGTCAAACGAGTCATTTCGACGCCCCCGCCCTAGCGAAGCGGAACGGGAAGGCTCGTGCAAACGAGAGGAATGAGAACTTGTTCTCTGATTCCCGAGTGCAGCCGAGGCTCGAAGATATTCAAGGGAAGAGCCGAAAGCTCGGGGGGAGGGTCCGTCTTCATTCATTCTCCTTTCCCTACGTGCCTCCCTCGCTGCCTTGCCACCAAACTGGCGGATGTTGAACACGGCATGGAGCATGAAATACTGGGTGATAGAGTTATAATGGGTTTCCGAGGTTCGTGTGTCACCGACATGATAGTCGAAGGTGCGCTGCTGACCAAGGATATCAAACACCTGAAGCGAGAGTATCAGTCGGCGGCGTGACATTATCTGCTGCGATATCTCGGCATTCCATATCAGTTCGTTGCGATTGGCCGTCGCATCATTATAACCGCGGTACATTCGCTGGTTTATATTGGTGTCGAAGGTCATGTGCCAAGGGAACTTGATATTGATGCTGGCACCGTAGTTGAACTGCCAAGTGTCGCGGTTCGACTTAGGCTGAAGCAGGTTTCTCACATGCGAGTAGCTGGTCGATCCGTTGATTTCCACATCGAGCCAGTCGTTGCGGTAACTACCCGACAGACGCTCGTTGACACTCTGGTTGTTGGTGGTGTTGAGGTGTGAGTCGGCCTTGCTCTGCGAGAGGTAACTCAACTGGTGGTTGTAGTTATAACGGGTATTGGAATTGATGAACCATTTGCCGTCTTGATCGAGGGCTGTTCCGAGTTGCAGGTTACCACCTGTACGCCAGTTACCACTGATATTCACAGGCTGGGTGATGCGACCACCGGTACGGTCGTCGTAGGTCATCTTGTTGGCGATGGAATTGCTTGTGCGCGACCAGTTCCAGTTCAGGGTTATGGTCTGCTTGTAAGTCATGAAATAGTTGTTGTAGTTCAGGTTGAGACTGTTGGTCCACGATGGTTTCAATCCTGGATTACCCTTTACGATATTCATCGGGTTGGCATCGTCGGTGATGTCAATCAACTGGTTGATGCTCGGCTGGGTTGAGTTGCCGTGATAGTCGAGTTTCAGCGTGTGGTTGCGCGAGAAGCGGAGCTGCAGATTCATCGTTGGGTTGAAGTTGTTTGTCACACGGATGGTGTCGGTATGAATGCCGTGATAGTCCTGCACGGTGTGGCTTCGCTGTGGGCGCCACTGTACTCCGGTCGAGAAGTTATAATAGGTTCTGATGATACGGAACAACAACTGTGCGTCGTGGTCGAAGTTCTCGCGGTAAGAATAGCGGCTGAGCGACTCATTGAGATAGTCAGGCAGGTTATAGCCTCCGATGAAAGCATCGAAGTTGCCGTAAGCCAGATCAGCCCCGGCACCGAACTGCTCGCCGAGGGCGCTGAAGTCATAGGTCTTCTGGTCGCTCTCGTCCTTGGAATAGCGGAAGGTGTAGGTGAACTGCAGGAAGGTGTTACGCATCAGCGGTTCCGAGTAACTAACATTGGCAGAGAAGTTCCTACTGCGGTCAGGGGTGGTGCTGTAACGGTTGGTATAGAATATGGAGTCGTTACCCAGCTGGTCCATCACCTTATACAGATGAGTGCTGTTGTTGCTCACATTCTGTCGGTCTGACTCGGAGTAATTGCCTTCGATACGCAGGTTGAGGTTGCGCCCCATATCGCCGAAACGACGGTTATACTGCAATGATCCGCCGAGACGCTTCGTCGTAGAGTGTGAGATGCTCCTGTTCACACGACGGTTGGTACGGATGGAGTCGCTGTCAACGAAGTCGTGATAGAGGTCGAGCGGAGTGTCGGTGTAATCAAACGGATTGGCAGAGAACTGCATCGACAGACTCTCCGACATACTGTCTGATGTCCTGATGCTCCACGACGGACGGAACTGGATATTAGTCACCGAATCGGGTTTCCATTCCAATCGCATCGAGGCGTTCCAACCGTGGTTCTTGGAGAGGTTCTTTGAAAGACTGTTGGAATATGTTGTTGCACCGACCTTCTCGTAGTTGGTACTGCTCTGGCGCTGCTGTCGGTCGGTAGTGCCGTGCTCCCAGTTGGTGTTGCCGTCAATCTTCAGTTTGAAGTTGTCGCGACTTCCTCCACCGCCCCAACCACCTCGGTTGCCTCGGCCTCCACGACCACCGCCGCCGTTGCTACCTGTGCCATCGTCATAGTTGTAGTTGGCACCAACGGACTCGTCGGAACGCAGGCCCTGTGAACCACCGCCACCTCCTCGGCGTCCACCTCGCGCACCACCGGTGTTCGAACCGTTGAGGATAGCTGCCAAGCGGTTGTGGGCAGTGAACTCGGTGAAGGTGATACGACCGGAATAGCGGTCGTGAGTACCATAGCCGGCATCGCCATTGAACATATATCCCATGTTCATGTTCTTCTTTATCTTGATGTCGATGACTGGGTTTTCCACGCCGTCATCAATACCAGTCACTCTGGCCTGGTCGCTCTTCTCATCATAGACCTTCAGTTTGTCGATGATATCGGTAGGGAGGTTCTTTGTTGCCATGGCGTTGTTGCCAACAAAGAATTCCTTTCCGTCCAGCAGAATCTTGTGTATCTGCTTGCCATTGATGGTGATATTTCCGTTGTCATCGACCTCGGCTCCAGGGAGTTTCTGTATCAGTTCTTCGAGCACTGCTCCTTCTGGCATGTGATAGGCATCGGCATTGAACATCAAGGTGTCGCCCACCATCTGCATCTTTGGCAGGTTACCGGTAACAACAGCCTCGTCCAACACGATGGAATCCGGCTCAAGAGCCATCGTTCCGAGGAGAGTTGTCTTATTGTAGATAGTGAATTTCTTGTTTAAAGTCTTGCTTCCCACAAATGATATATTCACCTGATAATCACCTTTTTTGTCGGTATAGAGAGTGAAGTTTCCTTTTTCATTGGTGAGTGCTCCTGAGAGGAAGGTGCTATCCTTTGAGAAGAGTTGCACCGAGGCTCTTTCTATTGGGTCGTAATTGCCCATTTCGATAATCTGTCCCATGATGCGGAACTTCGCATGATCATCTTTCTCTTGTGCAGAAACACAAAATGCCAGCACCACAAGAAGTACTGACAACATATATCGTTTGATATTATTTTTAGCCCTGTGTTTGTTTTTATTATCCATACATTTTTTTGACGCATACACGCGCATATAGTTTAATCCAAACGATAAAAAATAAAAAAAACAAGGCTTGTTTTTAATTTTCTGTCCTTGTTTTCAAAAAATAATCGTAATATTGCACTCGGATTACAAAAATCGAATGATATGATTGATA
>JAUNIK010000510.1 GCA_030523505.1 Prevotellaceae bacterium
CAACCTTTCAACATGTCAATACTTCAATACATCAATACATCAATGATTCGTTAATAGAGCACTATCAAGCCGGCGAATGCGGCAAGGCCTATCATCAATATCGGGTTAACCTTCACCCATTTCGTGCCAACGAAGGTGGCAACGAACAGTGCTATCGAGATATAGAACTGCCATGGGTTGTAGCCTGGTGTCGAGAAATTCTCTGGAGTCATCAGGAGCAGTGTGGCTGCCGCAAGAAGACCAACCACGGCTGGTCGCAGACCGATGAACGCATATTCCACAACGGGATGGTTCATGTATTTCAGGAACATCTTCGAGATGATGATCATCAGTATCAGTGATGGAAGCACCAGCGCGAAAGTGGCGGTTACAGAGCCCAGCACAGCCATCCATCCGCTGAATCCAGCATTGCTTACGGCAGTATAACCACAATAGGTAGCTGAGTTGATGCCCACAGGACCAGGTGTCATCTGCGAGATAGCCACGATATTAGTGAATTCCGCTGTTGTGAGCCAGTGGTGGTTGACAACAACCTCAGTCTGTATCAAAGACAGCATGCCGTAGCCTCCTCCGAATCCGAAGAGTCCAATCTCAAAGAATGTGATAAACAAATACAGGTATATCATGATTCATTATGATTTAAGCAGACGTCCGAAGAGATAACCTCCGAAGGCTGCGGCAATGATGATTAATATAGGGTTGACACCAAGAGCCCAGATTAACAGAGCCGAGATAATTGGTATCCAACAGTTCATGAAGTTTATCTTTGCCGATTTGGCAAGGTTGAAAGTAGGAACGGCAATGAGTGCAACTACAGCCGGACGGATTCCACGGAAGCATGCTGCCACCCATGGCACATCCTGATACTGGCGGAACACCGTTGCTAAGAGAAGGATGATGATGAACGAAGGCAGTGCGGCTCCGAGAGCAGCCATGCAAGCGCCGAATTCCTTCTTCATCTTATATCCAACGAATGTAGATATGTTTATTGCAAATACTCCAGGGCAAGTCTGGGCAATAGCGATAAGGTCGAGAAACTGTTCACGCTCTATCCATTTCTTCTTGTCCACAACCTCCGACTCAATCATTGGAATCATGGCGTAGCCACCACCGAAGGTCACAATGCCGATTTTGAAGAATGTAGAGAACAATGCCGCAATAGAAGCACTGCCTGTTGCAGGGACGGCTGTTGGCTCTTCTGTCTTCTGCTCAGGCATGACAGTTTCGGGTACAGCAGTTTCCACCGCAACCGTCGCTGGTTCCGGAGAAATATCCTGTGGCACATCCTGGACTACCTCTCGAACTGGCTCAGGCATAGGAGTCTGCTCGGGAGTAGGAACCGGTTCGGGTTCAGGAGTTGGTTCTGGAGTGGGAGTCACTGCAACCTGAGGCTTTTCGACCTCAGGTTGCTGACTGAACATATCTAATTCTTTACTTTCCATTTAGTTTTTTTCTGAGAATTCAGGCTCATCGCGGAGCATATTCTTCTCTACCCAGAGGCGGGCATTGACGAATGCCTCAAGCCAAGGAGTGCACTCATCGGTCATGACACGGTCCTGTGGATAGAAACCGCACTGCCATGGGAAGATAGTACGCTCTGGATGTGGCATGATAGCGAGATGACGACCGTCCTTGCTTGCGATAGCAGCAACATCGTATGACGAACCGTTAGGGTTGCCTGGATAGCCACTGTAGTTGAACTTAGCAACAACATTGTACTCGCTCTCGTCCAATGGGAGGTTGAACTTACCCTCACCGTGAGCCACCCATGTACCGATCTTGAATCCGCTGAGCGAACCGAACATCACTGAGTTATTCTCAGGGATGGCGAGTGACACAAATGTGCTCTCGAACTTATGAGAGTCGTTGTGGAGCATCTGAGCATAGTCGCGTGCATCGGTAGAAGCCGATGTGTTGTTGAGCAAGCCAAGCTCTACCATCAACTGACAACCGTTGCAGACACCGAGTGAGAGTGTGTCCTTACGAGCATAGAAGTTGTCGAGTGCAGCCTTTGCCTTAGGGTTGAAGAGGAATGCACCAGCCCATCCCTTAGCCGAACCAAGTACGTCGGAGTTAGAGAAACCGCCACAGAATGCGATGACATTAACATCCTCCAAAGTCTCACGACCAGTGATAAGGTCGGTCATTGTTACATCCTTAACATCGAAACCAGCGAGCCAGAATGAGTAAGCCATCTCGCGCTCAGAGTTGGTAC
>JAUNIK010000511.1 GCA_030523505.1 Prevotellaceae bacterium
GCTCTGAAGTTTCCCAAGAAAGGAATGGGTTCAACGCACGGTCGTTGTAGATGAATGTACCATACATTGTACCTAACTCTGCACCGTAGAATGCCTGCTCGTTCCATACTGTTGTACCAAGAACTGAGTTCTTGTAGCCACGATCGATAGAGTTGATGTTACCCATGCGACCCCATGAGCCACGGAACTTGAGGAGGTTGATAGTGCTCTTAAGAGGCTCAAAGAAGCTCTCGTTTGAAATCTTCCATGCAGCTGTTACGCCAGGGAAGTTACCTGCCTGATGTCCCTTTGGAAGACGACCAGCCCAGTCACGACGGAATGAAGCGGTGAAGAAGTAACGGTCGTCGTAAGAGTAACCAACGCGTGAGATGAATGCTACATTGCTGTCAGCGATATCGTTTCCGTTAGGAGAGTCGCCATAAGAGCTCAAAGAACCAGCAAATGCGAAGTACTGGAGGTAGTCAGACTCGTCACCGAAGTTGTTACCAGTCATATACATACGGTGGCCACTACTCTGGTCAGCTGTTGTTGCGAGGAGAGCAGAGATGTTGTGCTTGCCGAATGAGTTGTCATAAGTAAGAGTGTTCTCTGTCTTCCACTCTGTCCAGCGGTTAGAGCTTTCGTTGAGAGAGTTGTCGAGGTTTGGCTTACCAATCTCGTCGCGGATAGGAGAGAAGTTCTTGTAGTAAGAATTCTGGAGACGGTATGTGAAACGGCTGATGAACTTCAAACCAGGGATAATGTCATGAACTGTCAAGTTAGTTGTTGTCCAAACATTAGATGTGCGGTCGAATAAGTTGTTAGCCTTCAGCATACGCATTGGGTTTACAGCATCACCGTGGATAGCAGAATACTGTGCGTACTCCTCTGCGATAGTACCGCCGAATGTGCCGTCCTCATCATATACAGAAGCACTCTGTGGCATGTAGATTGCAGAAAGAACAGTACCAGTGTAAGCTGATGTGTAGTCTACAGAGCGGCTTGTACCGTTTGACCAAGTGAGGTTCTCGCTGATGTTAACATACTTGTTGATGTTGTAGTTACCATTATAGCGGAGGTTCATGTTCTTCTTGTATGTGTTTACAAGAGTACCCTGGTCGTTGTCGTAAGCGAATGACAGACGGTGCTGTGAAGCATCGTTACCTGCAGCCAATGTTACATTGTGACGCTGGTAACCAGCTGAACGGAAGATTGCATCTGTCCAGTCTGTACGAGTTGTGCCGATATAGTTCTTGAAGTCTTGACTTGCATTTTCTGGAATCCAGTTACCCATGTTTGCTGCACCATATGAAATTTCGCGCATGCGAATCTGCTCCTGTGCGTCCAAACCGTGGATGAGGTTTACAGAGTTGCGTACACCAACAGTACCTTCGTAAGTAATCTGAGCACCGTTAGTCTTCTTTGCCTGCTTTGTTGTAACGAGGATTACACCACCAGCACCTGAAGAAGCACCGTAGATAGCAGCAGAAGCAGCATCCTTGAGAACTACGAGGCTCTCGATGTCATAGAGAGAAGGAATTGGTGCGCCTGGGATACCGTCAACAACCCAGAGGAGAGCGTCTCTGTGTGAACCCTTACCACGAATAACGATCGAAGGAGTTGCTGTTGGGTCACCACCGTCAGCTGTAACAGTTACACCTGGGAGCTGTCCCTGAAGCATTGCTTCTGTTGTTGTAACAGGACGAACAGCAAGACGCTGAGGATCAGAAACAACACCGACTGAAGCCGAGAGGTCCTGCTTCTTCTGAGCAACACCATAACCGAGAACTACAACCTCGTCGAGGGCTGCAGCATCTTCCTGGAGCATTACATTTACATTAGCTGTAGCCTTTACTTCCTGAGTAGAGTAGCCAATGTAACTGATAACAAGTACTTGGTTAGTCTTTGCAGTAAGTTCAAACTTACCGTCGATGTCAGTAACAGTTCCTAAAGAAGAACCCTTAACGACAACGCTGGCACCGATGACAGGCTCGCCATTGGCGTCCTTTACGATACCCTTAACCGTAGTGTTCTGTTGAGCGTATGCCACACCGTAACCAGTGCCAGGCATAAGCTGAGAAGAGAACATTGAGAATGCTGATAGTGCAGCTACCATGAAAAGCTTACACTGCCATGATGAAAAACCTGTTTTCTTCATAATTTGTCAATTAGGTTAAAACATTTATAAATAGATTGAACCTTAATTCCGCAGCACTTTAGTTTAACTATTTTT
>JAUNIK010000512.1 GCA_030523505.1 Prevotellaceae bacterium
TAATATATAAAGTTATGGCAAAAGACTACAGTGAAGACCTGCTGATACAGAAATCGACAACCGAGTTGCTAGAACAAGAACTCGGTTGGAAATCTGTGTACGCTTTCGACAATGAGGTGCTGGGCGCTGATGCTTCGACAAGCTCAGCAACCGGAATTTCCCTAGGACGAAAGAGTCAACACGAGGTCGTGCTCACTCGACATCTGCGCATGGCTTTGAAACGTCTCAACCCTTGGATGACGGACAAGCAGTTGACGGAAGCCATTGAGCGCATGACGAGCTACATGAGTTCGCAGACGCTGATGCAGATTAACGAGGAGAAGTATCAGTATCTGCGCGATGGTGTGCCTGTTACTCGTCTGAAGCCTAACGGTGAGACGGAACAGGTCAAGGCGCGTGTTATGGACTTTGCCAATGTCGATAACAACGAGTTTATTGCTGTAAGGGAACTATGGATAAAAGGACCTATCCACAAGCGTAGAGCAGATGTGGTTTGCTTCGTGAATGGACTGCCACTGATATTCATTGAGCTGAAGAATCACGACCAGGACATACAGAATGCCTATACCGATAATTATCGCGACTATCTGGACACTATTCCTCACCTGTTCCACCATAATGCCATGATCATGCTGAGCAATGGCATGGAGAGTCGTGTGGGTACAGTAGGTGCGAAATGGGAGTTCTTCCATGAGTGGAAACGACTGACGGAGCTGGATCACGGCAACATCGAACTGCCAACGATGTTGCGAGGCATCTGCAAGAAGGAGAACCTGCTCGATCTGCTCGAGAACTTCATCCTCTTTGACCATAGTGGTGGTTCTACCGTCAAGATTCTTGCACGCAACCACCAGTACCTTGGCGTGAACCAAGCCGTGGAGATGTATCGCCATCGTGAAGAGATGAAAGGTAAACTGGGTGTGTTCTGGCATACACAGGGCTCTGGTAAGAGTTATTCGATGGTGTTCTTAGCGCAGAAGATCAGACGTAAGTTTGAAGGTTCGCCTACGATTGTGGTGCTTACCGACCGCGACGAACTGAACAAGCAGATAAGCGACACCTTTGAGAACTGTGGATTATTAGGAGGATTGAAAGCCAAGCAGTTCATTGCCCATAGCGGAGAGGATTTGAGGCAAAAGTTGACAGGCAACCCTTCGTTCATCTTCTCTCTGATACAGAAGTTCAACAAGGCAGATGCAGAGCCAATCTATCCAGACCATGACATCATCGTGATGAGTGATGAAGCCCATCGCACGCAGAACGGAGTATTTGCAGACAATCTCATGCACATGCTGCCAACGGCAAACCGTATCGGCTTCACTGGTACGCCTTTACTTAGGGATGACAATATCACCGCTCGTACCTTTGGTCAGTATGTTTCCGTCTATGACTTCAAGCGTGCAGTAGAGGATAAGGCAACCGTGCCCCTATATTACGAAAATCGTGGCGAGAAGTTGCAGGAACTGAAGAACCCGGAGATCAATGCCGAGATTGCTGCACGATTAGATGAAGAGAATCTGGATCCATCACAGCAAGCCAAACTGGAACGTGAGTTTGCTCAGGAGGTACATCTGCTCACGGCTGAGAAGCGACTGAGAGTTGTGGCACAGGACTTTGTACGCCATTATAGCGACCTATGGACAAGTGGTAAGGCTATGATGGTGAGTTTCAATAAGGTGACTTGCGTCCGCATGTATAACTATGTGCAGGAGTATTGGCAAAAAGAGATTAAGGCTCTGCGCAAACAAATAGAACAATATCCTTGGCAACAGGAAGTTCAGGAGATGAAGCGCAAACTGCAATGGATGGAAGAAACGGAAATGGCTGTTGTGGTATCGCAGGAACAGAACGAGATACAGACATTCAAGAAATGGCGACTTGACATCACTCCACATCGTGAGAAAATGGAAAAGCGCGAACTTGACAAGGAATTTAAAGATGCCGACGGCAAACTTCGTGTGGTTTTCGTTTGTGCCATGTGGTTAACTGGCTTTGACGTGAAAACGCTCTCTTGTCTCTATATCGACAAGCCAATGAAGGCGTATACCTTGATGCAGACAATTGCCCGCGCCAACCGTGTGGCAGAAGGTAAGTCAAATGGGCTTGTCATAGATTACATAGGTATTGTCAAAGCACTCCGTCAAGCACTGGCTGACTATACCGCTAATCCTGATGGCGGTGAAGGTGGCAACGATCCTACCGTCAACAAGG
>JAUNIK010000513.1 GCA_030523505.1 Prevotellaceae bacterium
AGAACAGTGCATTCAACAAGAACCTGCTGCGCTCAGTCAATGTGAGCAACAACCACTTGGAGAGTTTTGTTCCGGGACTGGCGTCGGTAACCATCACTGAGATGGACTGCAGCAACAACCTCCTCACCGAGATAGACCTCAATACTATGGCTCGCGTACGCGCGCTAAACATTAGTAATAATAAGTTGGAGTCGGTGCGCCTCGAAGACTGTACAGCCCTTCAGTCGCTCAATGTCAGTGGCAATATGCTGAAAACGATTGATTTCAGTTTCTGTCCTGACCTCACAGACCTCGATATCTCCGGCAACAACTTCACCTTCGCCACCCTTCCAGAAGCAAAGGAAGGTATGACGATGGCCCCTCAGCAGGATATCAAAGTGGCATCGCGAGCAATGAGTGTAGATCTCTCGGCTCAGGAAGATATCCGCGGAACAAAGACCGTATTCACATGGAAGAATGTGCAGACAGGAGCAACCCTTGCAGAAGGTGCCGACTATACCATCAGTGCAGGCAAGACAGTCTTTTCTGAAAATGTTATCGGTCAGACCCTCCGCTGTGAGATGGAGAATGCCCTCTATCCAGACTTCACAGGCAAGGATGTCCTCAAGACAACCAACATCATCGCAGCCGGCATGCCACAGTACTGCATCGCTTCGTTTACAACACCGGTAGGTGGCGAGACAGCGTTGCTCTCATTGGCAGCAACAGAGCCCGACACATATATCTATATCGACTGGGGCGACGGTGATTTGAAGGAGTATCCACTCCAGACCATGTACACCGTGTTCCGTGACGACAAGACCATCGGTGGTGCAAATGTGAAGGTATATAGCGGAACAGCCCCTCATGGCAATATGTATGTGTTCAGCACAGACAGCATCACCATGCAGAACCTGCATGTAGAGAACATGACCGAGTTGTACTGCCTGTCGATAAACCATGCCGGAATCGATGATATCGACATCTCGCAGAATATGAAACTGGGAGAGCTGATTCTCGAAGGTAACCACTTCACATCTATCGACCTCACGGAGCATCATACTCTCAACTATGTGGTGCTCTCCAACAACGATCTCACCGAGTTCCGTCTGCCACAGAACAACCATATAGGATGGTTTGCAGCCTCATATAATAATATAGATAATGTGGACTGGAGTCAGCTATCCGATGTGTATAGTCTCGACCTTGCCGGCAACAACATCTCGGAGATTGACATGACGAAGATGCCGGGACTCGGACAGCTGTTCATAGCGCAGAACAACCTGCATGAGATAGACCTCTGTGCCCATCCAAACCTCTATGTGCTGGATATCGCAGCGAATAAGTTTGATTTCGCTACGCTCCCTAATCCGTCAATACCGGTGTTCTTCTACGGCAAGCAGCAACCGCTTGATGTAGAGTGTACTGATGGCAAGATAGACCTCACCTTGCAGATGTATGCTTGGGATCAGCCTTCTGAGATATTCTTCTTCGATGGTTCGGTAGAGGTGGTAGTCGATGAGGAAGGCAATGCAGTGCTGGAAGCCACTGAGTTATATGAAGGTACTGACTTCTTCAACAACGGTGGTATCATCACCTTTGCAGAAGATCACGAAGGAGTCACAGGACTTATTGTCAACGATCTCTATCCGAGTCTGTTGCTATACACGAAGTTAGTGGCGGTGACAGCCGATCCGACAGGTATTGAGACTGTAGAGACAGAGAGCAATGAGTCAGCGTCGTATAATATCCTTGGTCAGCGAGTAGGCAGTTCAGCCCGCGGACTCATAATCCGCAACGGCCGCTGTTACCTCCAGAAATAGAAAAACATAAAGAGCACCCATCGAGGTGCTCTTTGTTTATTTCTGTTCTGTAGGGTGACTCCATTTTTCCTGAACCCTGTCGTGGAAGCTGTTAGGATAACTGTCGTATTCGAACTGCACACTGAACGAGAACTTGTCGTTTGGCATCCAGGTCACTCCAGCTCCAATCCTATCGCCCATCATGCCCATGTCGTAGAGAGGGTACATTGGGTAACCAAAACCATAAGGACCAAAGCCGTAAGGTCCATATCCGTAAGGACCGTAGTGACCGAATAATGACGAACGGTTGTCCATGAAAGCCTTCTGCCCATAAACATATGCCTCCCAGTGCTCGTTGAAACGATAGCTTACAACTCCGGTTATTCCGGCACTGCGGAATGAACCATAGTTTGTGGAATAGTTG
>JAUNIK010000027.1 GCA_030523505.1 Prevotellaceae bacterium
CGATTGTATTTGCTAAGGCAAAGGACAAGGACTCAAAGGAATATTATGCCGTAGCCATGAAGTTCTTCCTGATATTCACATTGCTGGCATTCCTTTGTGTAGTGGGCTATATGCCTTTGTTACAGCATATCATTGGTGCTGATTATCGTGAAGGACTGGTGACGGTGCCTATCGTGATGGCGGCAGAGATAATGATGGGTGTATATTTCAACCTCTCGTTCTGGTACAAACTCATCGACAAGACCATCTGGGGCGCATGGTTCTCGCTTGCTGGCTGTGCAGTTCTCGTGGCTGTCAACATCCTCTTCATTCCTGAATATGGCTATATGGCATGTGCATGGGGAGGAGTAGCAGGCTACGGCACAGCGATGGTACTCTCTTATATCGTCGGACAGTGGAAGAACCCTATCCAGTATCCAATGAAGAGCATTACTGTTTATGTTCTGATGACAGCATTCTTCTTTGCTATAATGCAATTGGTGCCTGAATCATGGCCGTCGGTTGTGCGATTGGGCATAAGCACCATACTTATCATTGCTTTCATTGGTCATGTCCTCTACCATGATGTGCCACTCAAATCGCTCCCTGTAGTGGGCAAATATTTCCGCAAATAAACAATAAATAGAATATCAAAATGAAAAAACTTTTATTATTACTGTTCACTCTTCAGTGCTCTCTCTTCACTTACGCTGACGAGGGAATGTGGACTCTTATGGATCTGCCAAAGGCAGTGTATGACAAAATGGTTGAAGAAGGTTATCAACTTGAATACGACAAGCTCTATCATGATGCTGATGCCATCTACAATGCAATTGTGAACTTCGGTGGTTACTGCTCGGGAGTAGTAGTATCAAAGGATGGACTTGTATTCACCAACCACCATTGCGGTTTTGAGGCAATTCGCTCAAACTCTACCGTGGAGCACGACTATATGCTCAATGGTTTCTGTGCAAAGAGCTTTGCCGAGGAGCTGCCTAACGAGGATCTCTTCGTATCATTCATGGTGGCACAGAAGGATGTCACCGACATTGTCGAGGAGTATAACTTCCGTGACCTTTCTTCTTCAAAGCGTGAGGAGATCCTGAACCTCATCGAGGAGATGGAGAACAAGCGTATCAAGGCCATCGATCCAACACTCCATGCAGAGATGAAGCCTTACTATGAGGGCAACCGCTACTATGTGGATATCTACCAGAACTTCAACGATGTACGCCTTGTGTTCACCGTACCAAAGTCAATGGGTAAGTTTGGTGGCGAGACTGACAACTGGATGTGGCCTCGTCAGACTTGCGACTTCTCAGTGTTCCGTATCTATGCCGACCCTTCTACCAACGGTCCTGCTGACTACAGCAAGACAAATGTGCCTTACCACCCAAAGAAGTGGGCTCAGGTGTCATTGCAGGGATATAAGGAGGGCGACTTCGCCATGACAATGGGTTATCCTGGTTCAACCGAGCGATACCTTTCAAGTTTCGGTATCAAGGAAATGCGTGATGCACAGAACCTCCCACGCTGGCAGACTCGTGAGGTAAAGCAGGAGGTGATGCTTCGCCACATGCGTGCCGATGAGGCAGTGCGTATCAAGTACGACTCGAAGTATGCTCAGAGTGCCAACTACTGGAAGAACGCTATCGGTATGAACAAGTGTATCGACTCACTCGATATCATTGGTTTGAAGCAGGGCCACGAGAAGGCTATCCGCGAGTATGTTGAGAAGACCGGCTACCTGAAGGACAAGCTCAACTTCGATCTCTTGGACTCTCTCTATCAGAAGCGTTTCAATGCAATGCGTGGTCTTATCCTTTTCTCAGAGACCTTCCGTGCTGACGAACTCTCTGTCCGTGCCCGTCGTTTCACCAATGGTGGCATGGCTGCACAGGGCAAGAAGAACAAGACCTTCGTTGTGTTTGACGATACATCCGACACCTACGATGAGGCTACCGACAAGGAGATGCAGGTAGTGCTTTTGAAGAACTATGCCGAGAAGGCTGACGCAAAATATATGCCTACCTTCTATGAGACCATCAAAAACCAGTATGGTGGCGACTATGCAAAGTATGTTGACGACCTCTGGGCTAACTCAGTGCTGATGAAGAACGGCAAGAAACTCTATAGTGACAAGAAACTCCAGAAGGACCTTGGTGTGCAGTATGGCTATGACATGAGTGCAGTGATGTTCGAACTCTATTCCGACTATTCTGCTGATGCTGAGACCATTGAGGAGCAGGAGCGTTACCTCTGTGCAGCAAAGGTTCGCATGGAGGAGGATATGCCTCATTATTCTGACGCCAACTTCACACTCCGTATGTCTTACGGACAGGTGGGCGAATATGATATGTACGGCAAACCTTCGGGCTACTATACCACACCACAGTCAATCTACAAGAAGATGCAGCTTGGCGATAAGGAAAAGGCTGGTAGCAACTATAACTTCGAGTATTTTGCAGAACCAATCATGCACGAGCTCTTCTCGGCTTCTGACTTCGGCCAGTACACCGATGCAACAAGTGGCACTATGAACCTCTGCTTCCTCACCAACAACGATATCACCGGCGGTAACTCTGGTTCACCAGTGTTCGATGGAAAGAACCAGCTCATCGGTCTTGCCTTCGATGGCAACTGGGAGAGCCTCTCTGCTGACATCTTCTTTGACTCGAAGCTCGCACGTTGTATCTGTGTCGACATCCGTTATGTACTCTTCATGATGGACAAGTGGGGCCATGCTGATCGTCTCATCAAGGAGATCGACGCAAAGTAAAAGCCTCACCCCCGAAATCTTTGATTTCTCCCCCTCTCCCACGAGGAGAGGGGAGTGATTAGTGATATATAATGATTGAAAAAGAGCGTCATATTGAGGCTGCTAATCCTGATTGGTATAACCTCTTAAAGGATCATTCCAGAGAGAATCGTCGCTGTTCTACTCCTGCGGAGGATATGCTCTGGCAACGGATTCGTGCAAGGCAGTTGGGGTATAAGTTCCGTCGCCAGCATGTGTTGCTTGATTACATAGCCGATTTCTTTTGTCAGGAGAAAATGCTGATAATTGAGGTTGATGGTGGATATCACAATGTAACAGAGCAACAGTCTCTTGATGAGGAAAGAACCGCACGATTAGCAACAATGGGCTATCGAGTTGTCCGTTTCACAAATGAGGAAATAATTGAAGGTCTTGAGGCAATAATAATTAAACTTAAAGAAATACTTGATGAATAATAACATAGATAGGACAAATCACTCCCCTCTCCTCGTGGGAGAGGGGCTGGGGGTGAGGCGCATAATAGGAATAGGTGAAACCATCCTCGATATTGTCTTCAAGGACAACCAGCCTATCAGTGCTGTGCCTGGGGGCAGCACCTTCAATGCCATCATCTCGTTAGGACGATGTGGAGTTGAGGCAATGCTGCTCACGGAGGTAGGCAATGACCGTGTAGGCCGTTATGTCCTCGACTTCATGCGTGAGAATGGTGTTAATGCCGACTATGCTGTGACGCCTAACGGATGCAAGACACCGGTATCGCTGGCTTTCCTCAACGATGCCAACGATGCCGAATATGCCTTCTATCGCACTCCATCGTCAGGCTCCACCGACTATAACTACCCTGAAATCCATGAGGATGACATCATCCTCTTCGGTTCTTACTATGCCATAAAACCCGAGGTGCGCCCACAGGTTGTAGAGTTCCTCCGTTATGCCAAGGACCATGGGGCAATCATCTATTATGATGTCAACTTCCGTCCGTCGCATGCTCAGGAGAAGGTGAAACTCGCGCCAAACATCATGGAGAACCTTGAGTTTGCGGATATCGTCCGTGGTAGCAGCGAGGACTTCTCTCTGCTCTATGGCATGGACAATGCCGACAAGGTGTATCGTGCCGAGATATCGTTCTATACGAAGAACTTCATCTATACCGACAGTAACAATCCGGTGGTGGCATTCGGACAGAACGCCATTCGTACAGAGGTGGCAACACCTGTGGTGGATACCGTCTCAACCATCGGTGCCGGCGATAACTTCAATGCAGGATTCCTCTTCGCCCTTGTCAAGATGGGCATCACTCATGCTGACCTCGAGGCTGGTCTCACTGCCAGCCAGTGGGAGCAACTCCTGTCAACAGCCCAGCAGTTTGCTGCCGACTGTTGCAAGAGTATATATAATTATGTGTCTAACGATTTCGCTAAAACCCAGACATTATGAAAATAGGAATTTTCTGTTCAGCAAACAGCAATATTGATCCTGACTTCTTCACAATGACCGAGGAGTTGGGCCGTTGGATGGCAGATAACGGTCATGCAGTGGTTTATGGCGGTTGTGATATGGGACTGATGAAGACCATCGGTCATGCTGTCCACGACAATGGTGGGATGACCATCGGTGTAGTGCCTCGCATCATCGAGGAGAGAGGCACCGAGGCAACATGCCTTGATGTGCATATCCCTGTTGACAATCTCTCCGACCGTAAGGATATCATGCTCATGCAGAGTGATGTCATTGTGGCATTGCCGGGAGGTATCGGAACCCTCGACGAGGTGTTCACCGTTGCAGCATCGAAAACCATCGGTTATCATCAGAAGATGGTCATTCTCTACAATATGAAAGGCTTCTGGGATTCCACCATCGCCCTCCTCGATGATCTCCAGGCAAAGGGCATGATCCGTGGCGATTACCACCGAATGATAATCTCGGTAAGCAATCTCGAAGAATTAGCACAAGTCCTCACTGAAATCCAGTAAGATTATTTCTGCAATACCATAAAATATCCCATCACCCCCTAAAGAGTGATGGGATTTTTATAATTGTCATCGTTATCGTTAACTCCCCTCCCCCGGATGGTCTCCCCTCTCTTTTGGAGAGGGGCTGGGGGTGAGGCTTTTTTACTTCACCACCTTCTTCCCATTAACGATATACACACCCTTCTGCATCTCCTTGTCACTGTTCATACGAATGCCTTGGAGGTTGTAGTATGTGTTTTCTGCAACAGGAATGCCAGCAACATCCTTAATGCCCTGCGACACCTGTGTCGAGAACTGGTAAGTACCCGAACCAACATTATACACAGCCTTGCCGTTAGCTTTGCCAACAAACTCTATTCCCTCGGCATCGCCTGCTGCAATGCCACCTTCGAGAACCTCAACACCATCAGAACATGGCATATAGAGTGTGGCAGTGGTGTTGGCAGGGATAGTCACATCGTATGTCATCTCCTCCGAACCGTCACAGTTCCAGCGTGCCTTCACATCACCATAGTTCGACCAGAATGAGGCATCCACCCAAGTGATGCGTTGCTGGTTGTGGCGGATATCCTTTCGGGTGTCAGTACTTGGCTGCAGTATGATATGCTTGAAACCGGTGTTCTCCTCATCAGGGGCAATACCAGCCATATAGCGGAACATCCATTCTGAGATGGCTCCGTAAGCATAGTGGTTGAATGAATTCATGCCCGGATCACCGAAACCGTTGGCGATGGTGTATGAGTTCCAACGCTCCCAAACGGTTGTTGCACCCTGGTCAACAGAATAGAGCCATGATGGGCAGTCACGCTGTAAGAGCAATGTGAATGCCTCGTCGTCCATACCAAACTGTGTCAGTGTGTGGTTCAGAATGGCAGTACCGAGGAATCCGGTAGTGAGCTTGTCACCATTGTTGCTGATGTTTCTCTCCAAAGCCACCTTTGTTGCTTCTATCGAAGCCTCGTCAGGCAGGAGGTTGTAGCGAAGAGCCATGAGATATGCACACTGGGTGTCGAACTTAGGAGTACCATCAGCTTTCAAATATCTCTCCTGCCATTCCTTCTTAATGCTCTCGAAGCGGTTGTGATAGTTTGTAGCCTTGCGCGAATACTTGTTGTTGTATTTTGTAAGCACCTGGCACATCTTTTCCATCAGTTGAGCATCGTAGGCATAATAGCATACCGAGATATAACGGTTGTCGGTTGAGGCAAACGAGAGCCAGTCGCCATACATCGTGCCACCACCCACATAGGTGTAGCCGTCCTCGTGCTGCTGACCGAGGAATGTCATATACTTCTCCATTGAGTCGATATTATCCAGCAGAACCTCCTCATCACCGGTCATAAGGTAAATCTTCCAAGGCACGATGATACCTGCATCAGCCCATGCCGAGTGGCCGTAACCTACATTCCATGAGAATGGAGCCACATGTGGGTAGGCACCATCAGAGCGTTGTGAGTCGCGCATATCGCGCATCCATTTCTTGTAGAAGGTGCGTGAGTCGGCATTGTACATTCCGGCAAGCGAATATACCTGTGTGTCGGCAGCCCATCCCAGTCGCTCGTCGCGTTGTGGACAGTCGGTAGGCACACTGACGAAATTCGAGCGCTGTCCCCACATACAGTTGCTGTACAGTTGGTTCACATCAGCATGACTTGTCTCCAACGACGACTTCTCGGTCATTGCCGATGTGACGGTCTCGCCCACAACATTTGATATTTCCACATCACTGCTGGTGGTAATCTCTATATAGCGGAATCCGTAGTATGTCGATGTAGGATGGAATGTCTCGCCCTCGGCAGTGCCTTTGAGAGTATAGTGGAGTGAAGCCTCGGCACTACGCAGGTTTATCAGGTAGAGCGAACCCTCCGGTCCGTCATCTCCACGACCAGCATCACCAGTGGTGTTGAGCATCTCCGAGAAGCGGAAACGCAGTTTTGTGCCACGCTTGCCTTTTGCCGTGAACTTCACCCATCCGGCAGCATTCTGTGCAAAGTCGTAGATGGCAGTCTGTCCGGCTTTGAGAGTGATAGTGCCATCGCCACTGATGCTTTGAATCTTGTTCAGTGCACCATGAGTCTTGCCGTTGTTTGTCACACCTTCATACACGTTTATCTCCTTAGGCAGGCGGTCCAATTCTGGAACCACTCTTATGGCTGGTCCCTCGAAACTGATGATTTCGCCCTTGAAATCCTTGCTCTCAGCCACGGCATACCAATCGGCATCATCGTATCCTGCCTCGCTCCAGTTGCTTTCCAATCGTGCGTCATAACTCTCACCATTGTAGATGTCGCCCTTGCGCAATGCACCATTGGTGTTGCTGGTCCATGTGAGGTCGGTATTGACCATTGCCTCGTGACCGTCCTCGTAGGTGATGATGATCACTCCACGGAAAGCACAATCGTGGTTGCCGAACTCGCCATGAGCCACACCACCGTTCCACCAGCCCGAGGTTACCTCGGCACCAATGGCATTCTGCCCTGCATGAAGCAGTGATGTGACATCGTGAGTGGTGTAGAATACAGTCTTCTTGAAATCGGTCGAACCAGGCTTCAACTCATCCTGGAATGTGTTGCCGTCATCATCGGTCTGTCCTACGCGCGTACCATTTATATATACATTGTAAACACCAAGACCGCTGGTATAGAGTCGTGCCGACTTGATGGCACCATCCACTCCGAATACCTTCCTCATCATCGGAGCACCAGGCATCACGCTTCCCTCGTTCTGCATCAGGCGGAAGGTGTTGCCGCTTGGAGCCGACATAAACAATTGGCGGCTGCCTTCATACGACTGAACATTATCGGCACTGAAGATATTGCTCTCACCCTCGAAGTCCTCACTGATATATGTCGATGCATTGCCCGCAGCATCATAAGTTGTCATCACGAGATTGTCGAAATATGCCTGCTCGTTTTCTGTGCCGTTGTTGCTGCAATACACGCGGAAACCGAGGTCGCCTATTGCCAGTACACCATTGTCGGTATATGTGTCCACAAGTTGTCCGTCGATATATGTGCGAACGTATGGACTCTCACATTCAATCTTTATGTGATGAGGCTTGCCTATGAGATCGCTCTTCGAGAACGGAATCTGTGTGTCACTGTAAACAGGGTCGGTAGAGTTGTTATACACATGTCTGCGCACAACAGGAGTGCTCATATTATAAGTGTTGATAGCCCACATCATATATGTGTTCTCGCCGGTGGCAGAGAAACATATTGAAGCGTCATCGCGGATGAGTGTCATGTCAACATCCACATCATATCTCACCTTCTCGCTCTTGTCGCGTTGCCAAGCGTATGTGCCACGACCAACAACGAGGAAACGACCGTTGGTGACAGTACCGTTGGTGAACATCACATCCTCTGTCTCGAAATCCTCCGACAGCAGAGTGCTCTCTCCGGCAGTCACTACGAAATCGTCGAAATATGCCGACTCATCACCAATGCTTGCATAGTCCTCGCGGAATCCGAAGTCGCCATAGGCAAAGTCGCCCGTGCGCGAATCCACCTGAACACCGTCGATATATGTCACAGCATTGTTGCCGCCCGTCACCACAATCTTCATCACATGTTTCTCGCCAGTGTGGATTGCCACACCAGTGATGTTCTTCTCGGCAAGGAGTGCTGGATTGCCACCAGCCCACTGGTGAGGACGCAGGCGAGGAGTGCTCTGCTCGAGGTTCACCTGCCACATATAGTAGTTGTTGTGGTCCTTGGCAGCAAATATCACACCGGCTGATACCGAACGGATGTCAAACTCCACCGACATCTCGTAGTTCTTTATCTCCTCAGGTGCTACATATCCCTGTGGGTTCTTCGTTGCCTTTATCCATTTTGTTGCCCCCCAACCGTCGGCACCCATCAGTCCGGTCTCGAAATAAGCCTTCTCGGTCGATGTGGCTGTGTTGCCTTTGTTGTCGGTAACGCTCACCTGCCAGTAGTAGCGTGTGCGGGCAGCGGGAGCAAACGAGGTCTGCACATCACTGCTCTGGTCGCTTTCCACCTGTCCTGACTCCCACACAACATTGGCGAAGTCGGCATCGGTGGCAATACGTATGGAATATGATGTCTGCATCACCCCTCGCTGGTTGCTTTCGAGCATCCATGATAGGGTAGGCGACTGAATGTCAATACCGATAGGATTGATTGTAGCCTGTGTTCTGAGGTTCTTCACTTCAAGAGCCTGCATGCTGATGGCAATCATCAGAAGACATAGCGGAAGTAACAGTTTTTTCATAAGAAAATCGCAGTTTGGGTTTCGTAATAGTAAATTTATGTCGCAAATTTAATCCTTTTTGGCGAAAATGCCAAGAATAAGAGATGGTTTCTCGCAATATATGCGTATCTTTGCTGACAAATTATCAACAATATATAAAAAGAAGTCAAAAATCAAATATGACATTCGAACAATTAGGAGTCAATCAATCCATCCGCAAGGCCATCGAAGAGTTGGGCTTTGCCTATCCTATGCCTATCCAGGAGGCGGTCATTCCGTTTCTCTTGCAAAATCCCGACAATCTCATTGCCCTTGCCCAGACGGGTACCGGCAAGACTGCCGCCTATGGTATCCCAGTGTTGCAGTCCATCACCGAGATAAGCAACAATCCTTCTGTGCTTATCCTCTCGCCAACACGCGAACTCTGCTTGCAGATTGCCGACGACCTTACGGACTTTTCGAAATATATGCCGGGAATACATGTAGTACCAGTATATGGCGGTACAGGCATGGAACAGCAGATTCGTGCTTTGCGACATGGTGTGCAGATCATTGTTGCAACCCCGGGACGACTCATCGACTTGAAGAACCGTGGTGTGGCAAACCTTGAGAATGTCCGCAATATTGTGCTCGATGAAGCCGACGAGATGCTCAACATGGGTTTCCAGGACAGTATCAATGAAATCATGGAGTCGCTCCCTGCCGATTGTCGCAAACTGCTCTTCTCGGCAACAATGAGCCGTGAGGTGGAGCAGGTGGCAAAGGGCTATCTTGGCGATTACAAGGAGATTGTGGTGGGCTCGCGCAACGAGGGTGCCGAGAATGTGAACCATATCTACTATCTTGTTCACGCCAAGGACAAATACCTCGCCTTGAAGCGTGTGGTTGATTATTACCCAAAGATTTTCGCTATCATCTTCTGCCGCACCAAACTCGAGACTCAGGAGGTGGCCGACAAACTCATAAAGGACGGATATAATGCCGAGTCGCTCCATGGCGACCTGTCACAGCCACAGCGCGACCAGACAATGCAAAAATTCCGTCAGCACACCGTCCAACTCCTCGTAGCTACCGATGTGGCGGCTCGCGGTCTTGATGTCGACGACCTTACACATGTCATCAACTACGGCATGCCTGATGATATCGAGTCCTACACCCATCGTTCGGGCCGTACCGGTCGTGCAGGCAAGAACGGAACATCCATCTCTATCATCCACACCAAGGAGAAATTCAAGGTGAAGAATGTAGAGAAGGTCATCGGCAAAGAGTTTGTCGATGGCACTCTTCCTACTCCTCAGGAGATATGCACCAAGCAACTCTACAAGGCTATGGACGAGATTATGAAGATGGATGTCGATGAAGAGCAGATATCTCCGTTCATGGAGGAGATAAACCGCCATTTCGAGTATGTCGACAAGGAGGATGTCATCAAGAAGATTGTGTCGATGACCTTCGGCCGTTTCCTCTCGTATTATGCTGATGCTCCTGAGATAGAAAAACCTTCGACTAAGCGTGTCAAGAACGAGGAACGTCGTCTCAAGGGATTGAAGGAACCTCGTGAGGTGGAGGCAGGCTATGAGCGATTGTTCATCAACCTCGGCAAGGACAACGGCTTCTATCCGGGCGAGTGCATGCAGTTCCTGAACAAGCACCTCGGCGGTCGCCAGAAGGTGGGACATATCGACCTCTATGGCAAGTTCGCTTATATCGAGATACCGCAGGAGGATGCCGAGAATGTGATGGCAACCATCAACGGCACTTTCTATCGAGGCATTGAAGTGCGTTGCAACCCGAGTGAGGACAAGTCGCAAGCACCAGCAACAACCCGTCGCCAGCGTGGTCGTGATGAGAAGAAAGACTATGCCCGTCTTCCGAAGAAAGAGCGTTCCCCAAAGCGTGAGAATAATCGTGACCGTGGTCAGCGAGGCAATGCCGACTTCCGTCGTGAAGTGTTCGGAGGTGACAAGAAGCGAAGTGACCAGAAACGTGGTCGTCGTGGAGCAGCCCGTCAGCAGCCAGAGGTTGAAGACTGGCGTCAGTTCTTTGATGCTTCTGATGGTATCGTTGTAGGTGGTGATCGTGTAAAGGCAAAGAAGAAGCCACGCGGCGGCTCAAAGCAACTTCGAGGTGAGGAGCCCGACTTCTCAGAAGAAGGCTGGGCAAGAAGGAAGTAGAGAAGCCTCTCCCCCCTTACCCCCTCCCCCCTTAGGGAGGGGGAGTGAAATGGCCTCGTCATCGTCATCGTTATCGTCATCGTAAAATAAAAATTATGAAATGGCTTTTCGCCCTTTTGGGCTATTACTTCACCCATAGTATCTGGGGAGCCTTGTGTGGCTATTTCCTCGGTTCTATGCTGTTCCCAAGTCGCAACAACGACGAACCCTATGAGGGTGACGCCGGTCAGTCGCGCACGCGTACATATAATTATAATGGTGGCAGTGGCTATTCGCAGGTCAGTGCCCGCCAGATGTTCCTCGATGCCCTCTTGGAACTGTCGGCACAGGTAATCCAAGCCGACGGTCGTATCATGCACTCCGAGATGGAAGTAATGCGTCAGTTCTTCCGTCAGAACTTCGGTGAACAGGTCATGAAGGCGTGCAATGAACGCCTGCTGACTATATTCGATGAACGTAAATACCTCACCGACGGTCAGCGCTGGCAGCGAGTGCAGCAGTCATGTCGCAACCTCTCCATGTCGATGAATCAGGAGTCGTGTCTGCAACTCATGGCATACCTTGCCGAGATAGCCAAAGCCGATGGAACCATTGGCCAGCAGGAAGTCAGTGCGTTGAAGATGATAGCTGTAGCCCTCGGTCTCTCCGAGCAGATTGTCGACCAGATGCTCTCTCTCGGAGGTAAGACTCTTGATGATGCTTATAAGGTGCTCGGTGTCAGTCCTGATGCCACCGATGATGAAGTCCGCCGTGCCTACCGCAAGCTCGCTTTGCAGTATCATCCCGACCGTGTAGCCACCCTCGGTGATGACATCAAAGCCTCTGCCACGAAGAAGTTCCAGGAGATCAACGACGCCAAAGATCGCATCTTCAAAGCCCGAGGGATGTAAAGGAAGCTCCGTCGCCCTTAAAACAAAAATTTTATACACTTTATTTGGATTATTCATTCAAATATCGTATCTTTGCCACCAGATAAAATTATCCTATATGACAACATTATCATTAACTCCAGCTCAGATACATGTGCTTAATATGGCATCGCGTATCCGTACAGAAGAAAGCTTGGCTCGTTTGAAAGAACAAATGGCAGCTTTCTATGCAAAACTCGTTGATGAAGAGATGGATGAGTTGTGGGATTCAGGCCAGTGGAGTGAAGAAAAACTCCAGGAACTCCGTAGCGCACATTTCCGTACAGAATATAAGTAAATGGAAAACGACCGTCCTATCGTCATTGATACGAATTGTCTGATTCAGATGATTTCTAAGCGCAGTCCTTACCGTCCTATATGGGACGCATTTTTAGGAAAGCGCTTCATATTGTGTGTCACTAACGAAATAATCGATGAATACCAAGAAATCATAGAACAGCAAACTACAGCTCAAATAGCAGAAAATGTAGTTTTATTGATCCTCAATAGTGTGAATGTAAACTATGTGGATCCTCATTTCCGTTTGGGACTAATAAAGGCAGATCCCGATGATAATAAGTTTGTTGACTGTGCATTTGCAAGTGGAGCCGATTATATTGTAAGTGAGGATACTCACTTTGATGAACTGAACAATCTTCCTTTTCCATCCTTCAATGTTGTTACGATGGATGAATTCCTAAAGAAGCTATAGCCCTTACGAGATTCTTGATACCCCCTCCGCCTGTTTCACTAGGACTTTGTCCGATTCACTAACGAAGTGATTCACTAAGGCCTTGCCTGTTTCACTAGGACTTTGTCCGATTCACTCAATAATCTCTTCTGCCTCATCAAACACCATTCCCTCCATATTGTCCTCCTTTTTGGCTGGTATGGAGGCTTTATACCTCTCAAGCTCATCTCTCAGTTGTTTCAGGGCGAAGGTGATGACGGTAATGTCATCCAGATAGCCAGCGAGAGGGATGATGTCAGGCACACAGTCAGCCGGCACCACCAGATACACCAATGCCGCTATTGCCAGCGCCAGTTTCGACTTCGAGTAGTTTTTATACGAGCCAGTGGCAATAGCCTTTATGTACTGTCCTATAAGTTTCACGCTATCCGTTATCTCGTCCAGTCCTTTCCTGCTGGCATAGCTCATAGCGATGTCAGTCAGTTCCTTCATCTTTGCCGGATCCTTCATATATCTGGCAGACTTCTTTATCCATTCCGCCTTGAAGATGTCTATCACATTCATATCCTTTCATCCCGGCGTTGTTTATGTTTCCAACGCCAGCACTGCAAAATTATGATAATCCCATGAATAACCTCCCACCTCCACCCTAAACTTAACAATAAATAACACAAGCAAGTCCTCGGAAGTCCCTCCCCATCACAGGAAAGACAGAGGGGTAACCTATTTTTTTTTCGTGGAAACAAATCCCACAATAATCTTAACAATAATATTTCTGTCTAGATTCATGCAAGATTTGCTTCCTTTCTTGTTTTGGAAACTAATCCCACAATAATCCTAACAATAATGTTTGGGTCACCAGTAAATCCCCGTGTTTGAATTATTGAGTAAACATGTGTGAATC
>JAUNIK010000028.1:0-4040 GCA_030523505.1 Prevotellaceae bacterium
ATCCCAATCCTCGATAGGCTCGCGTGCCACACCACTCTCCATGGCTGCACGGGCAACGGCTGCCGACACCTCTGTGATAAGACGTGGGTCAACAGGTTTCGGGATAAAGTATTTTGGACCGAACGACAAGTCGTTCACATGATATACCTCGTTCACTACATCTGGAACAGGCTGCTTTGCCAGGTCGGCAATAGCATGAACGGCGGCCATCTTCATCTCCTCGTTGATGGCTGTGGCGTGAACATCGAGCGCACCACGGAAGATATAAGGGAATCCAATGACGTTGTTTATCTGGTTAGGATAGTCGCTGCGACCTGTTGACATCAGTACATCAGGGCGACTCTCCATCGCATCCTCGTATGAAATCTCTGGCACTGGGTTGGCAAGGGCAAACACCACTGGGTTGTCGGCCATCGAACGAACCATATCCTGTGTCAGCACGTTACCCTTCGACAGACCTACGAACACATCTGCACCACGAACAGCCTCCTCCAGTGTGTGGACATCGCGGCGGTCGGTGGCAAACATACGCTTCTGTTCGTTCAGGTTCTCACGATCCGAAGTGATTACACCCTTGGAGTCGAGCATCACGATATTCTCTACCTTGGCACCGAGGGCTACATACAGTTTTGTGCACGAGATGGCTGCTGCACCGGCACCGTTCACCACGATCTTCACCTTGTCGATATCCTTGCCAGCCACCTCGAGGGCGTTCTTCAATCCCGCTGCCGAGATGATAGCCGTACCATGCTGGTCGTCGTGCATGACAGGAATGTCGAGGGTACGCTTCAGGCGCTCCTCGATATAGAAGCATTCAGGCGCTTTGATATCCTCGAGGTTGATACCGCCGAATGTTGGGGCAATCTTCTCTACTGCCTCGCAGAATTTCTCTGGATCTTTCTCAGCCACCTCGATGTCGAACACATCGATGCCACCGTATATTTTGAAAAGCAAGCCCTTACCTTCCATCACCGGTTTGCCACTCATCGCACCGATGTCGCCCAGTCCCAACACTGCTGTACCATTGGAAATCACAGCCACAAGGTTGCCCTTGGCAGTATATTTGTACGCATCGTCAGGATTGTTCTGTATTTCAAGACAAGGGAAAGCCACTCCTGGCGAGTAAGCCAGCGAGAGGTCTGTCTGAGTGCTGTGGGCTTTGGTTGGAATAACCTCAATCTTACCCTTCTTGCCTTCATAGTGATATTGAAGAGCTGCTTCTTTTGTAATCTTTACCATTTTTTTCCTTTGTTTCTTTTTTGATGAAACCGATAACTATCTGGTCTCTTATAACAACTATTATCCTTGTTTGTTCTTATATGCATTACAAAATTAATAAAAAATACTCAAACAATTAGCGTTGTTTTTGATTTTTTATGTAACTTTGCACTATTAAAGTTAATATTTGATAAAATATCAAGAAACTGATGGAAAAGACCGGCACACCAAACGAATATCGCAGAGTGGTAAAAGAACGCATTCTGGAGTATGCTATGCGAGAATTTCTGTCTCACGGAATCCGTGCAGTGACAATGAACGACATTGCCACCGAACTATGCATTTCCAAGCGTACAGTCTATGAGATCTATGCCGACAAGCAGGACCTCGTGTTGGATTGTCTCCATTATCATTTCCAGATGGCGAAAATCCGTATGCAGGAAGAAACGGCAAAATGCAGCAATGTAATGGAATTGTTGGTGTCGTTCTATAACAGTCATATCAATGATATATCCAATTTCTGTCCAGCCTTCACCGATGATCTAAAGAGGTACGCGAAGGCGATGGAATATATCCAGGAGATAACCGAGGAGCGCAACAAGAAAGCCCTTATGTTCTTTGAGCGTGGGGTAGAGGAGGGCTATTTCCGCAGTGATGTCGATTATGACGTTGTGTTGCAGTTGACCCATGAAACCACCATAGCTTTCTCTGAGAAGCGTCTTTTTGAGCGCTATTCCCTTCCAATGTTGTTCCGCAATTTCCTGCTCACCTATCTCCGTGGCATCAGCACCCTCAAAGGTGTTGAACTCCTCGATGGTTTGCTGGGAAATCAGGAGAAAATCGAGGATTAAGAAAGAGTGAGCAAGAATAAATGCTGCTCTCTTAGTTGAATAAAACAAATATAAAGAGAAGTCACAGATAACTGTGGCTTCTCTCTTTTTATTGGAAATTATTTTACACTGCAAAATTGCGTTTCTCATTTCGGTGGAATGAGCACATCAAAGCGCCCAAATGAGGACATGAAAACGGTGGAATGAAGTGGTCATTCCATTGAAATGAGAACGTAAAAACGGCGCTTTTATAACGTCTTGAAAATGAGGTGGTTACAAGCGCATTTTTTTGTATTTCCACGAAAGCAATAATGGAGTTACTCGTGAAATATATTTACAGCAAATGCGGTTGTATATTTATTACAGTCTTATTACTTGCTTGACGCCTTTGACTGTGCGGAGCTTCTTCATGAGCTGTTCCATCTTTGAGGTGTCGTCGACCATCACAACGATGTTTCCGGAGAAGAGACCGTCGTTGGAGTCGATGTTGATGGAGCGCATGATGATCTTCTCTTCCTTCGAAATGATAGAGGTGATGTTGTTGACAATACCAAGGTCGTCGTTACCAATGACACGCAGGGTGATGGAATACTGCGACTGTCCCTTGCCACTCCAACGGGCACGGACAATGCGATAGCCGAAGCGTTTGCGCAGCTCACCAGCATTTGGACAGTCGTTGCGGTGGATCTTGATACCGCCGTTGATGGTGACAAAACCAAAGACGTCATCGCCGTAGATCGGTGAACAGCATTTAGCCAAAGAGAACTCAACACCCTTGAGGTTCTGGTCGATGACAAGTACATCGTCGGAGTTGCGGGTGATAGCCTCGGCCTGACTCTCGAACTGGAACTCCTCGGCAGAACGGGCTGCTGCTGGGGCGTTGAGCTTCTGGTCGAAGTCGCGCACCTCGATATATTTCTCGATGACCATGCCGACATCGAGTTTCTCGTCAGCCACATCCTTGTAGAACTCGCTGACAATCTTATAGCCGAGTTTCTTGATGAGATGTGCCATGACACTCTCTTCCATCTCAATCTTGCGGTTCTTCAGACGGCGTGCAAGGAGTTCCTTGGCAAAAGCGCCTTCCTTCACTTGGGTGTCTTTAAGTGCAAGACGGAGCTTCGACTTAGCGCGTGAGGTCTTCACGATGTTGAGCCAGTCGCTCTTCGGAGTCTGGGTGCTCTGTGTGACAATCTCCACCTGGTCGCCGGAATGGAGCACCTCGCGGATGGACACATTCTTATTATTAATACGCGCGCCCACACACTTGTTGCCGATGGCAGAATGGATATGATATGCGAAATCGAGTACGGTGGCACCCTTAGCCAGTTTGTAGAGGTCGCCCTTAGGTGTGAACACATACACTTCCTCTTCCGACAGTTCCATCTTGAACTGATCCATCATCTGCAGATCGTCGCCAGCCTCGAGCGCCTGACGGATATTGGCGAGCCATGATTCCATGTTGCCCTCGCTGCCTTTCACACCCTTGTAACGCCAATGGGCGGCAAGACCGCGCTCAGCAATCTCATCCATTCGTTCGGTGCGAATCTGCACCTCAACCCATTTGTTCTGTGGTCCGAGCACAGTGATATGCAACGACTCATAGCCGTTGGTCTTTGGCACCGAAAGCCAGTCGCGCAGACGCTTTGGGTTTGGCTGATACATATCCGTGATGATGGAATACACCTGCCAGCATTGCATCTTCTCGAGTTCAAGAGGCGAGTCGATGATGATACGGATAGCGAACAGGTCGTAGATGCCGTTGAAACCACACTTTTGCTTCTTCATCTTCTGCCAGATGGAGTGGATGCTCTTCGTGCGACCTTTCATATGGAATTTGAGGCCAGCCTTGGTGAGTTTCTCTTCGATAGGACCGATGAAACCGTCGATATATGCATCTCGTGAGCGCTTTGTAGCATTGAGATTATCCTTGATCATATAGTAGGCATCATGTTCGAGATACTTCAGCGAAAGATCTTCGAGTTCACTCTT
>JAUNIK010000028.1:4050-13616 GCA_030523505.1 Prevotellaceae bacterium
ACGGTAGAGACCAAGCTTATGAGCGAGTGGAGCATAGAGGTAGCTAGCCTCCTCAGCCACACGGCGCTGAGCCTCGATATTCTCGGTATCGCGAATCTGTCGCATGATATTCACACGGTCGGCAATCATTATAAGGATCACGCGCATGTCCTCGGCAAAGGAGATGAGCAGATTGCGGAAGTTCTCGCTCTCGACAGTAGGGGTCTTCTTATAGAGTTCGCGCACCTTCTGCAGACCACGGATGATATGCACCACCTGTGAACCGAAATTGCGCTCCATGTCGTCGAGAGTAGAGTAGCCATCGGTGGCACTTGTGTAGAGCATGATGGCAACAGCGGCATCGCGGCCAAGACCAATTTCCTGGATAGCAAGGAGGGCAGTCTGCAGTCCGAGAACGATAGGGTTCAAGCCGAACACATCGCGACGAGTAAGACCTTCCTCCATACATTTATTAATATGTAGGCGTATCTTTGCTTCGTCGTCATCTTGCAGCGAGTCGGCTAATTCTGTACGGATAATACTGAGAAGTCTAACGACTTCTTTTGATTCTTCCTCTGTAAAAACGAGCAATTCTTCCATAACAATCTTTACCTTACGAATGATACTTGTGTAACATTAGTGTGAATTTGGTTGCAAAAATACTGTAAATGACTGAAATCACCAAAAAAAACTGCCCACAAATTTGCCAGATGCAAAAAAATGTTCTAAATTTGTGCTAGCAAATATAACTACAAACATAAATTGTATATTTAACCTAATATGTTTACAGAGAAAGATTTACAGCAGTTGGCTCAGCGTGGTGTTACACCTGAGCAGGTAGAGAATCAGTTAAAGCAGATTGCTCAGGGCTTCCCATTCCTCCGCCTTGAGGCAGCTGCATCAGTAGGTAACGGCATCATGGCTCCAACAGACGCAGAGCGCGAGGCATTCGTTGGCCGTTGGCAGGACTACAAGGCAGAAGGTCACAAGATCGTGAAGTTCGTGCCTGCATCAGGTGCTGCAAGCCGTATGTTCAAGAACCTCTTCGAGTATCTCGATGCTCCTTACACAGAACCATCAAACGATTTCGAGAAGAAGTTCTTCGGTGAGTTCAAGAAGTTTGCTTTCCGCAAGGCATTGTGCGAGAAGTGCAAGGAGAACTGCGACGATAAGTGTGCTGGTACTCTCATCGAGGAGGGTAACGGTAAGGCAGTTGTTGCAAACCTCCTCAAGCCAGAAGGTTTGAACTACGGTCAGTTGCCAAAGGGCTTGCTCCTGTTCCACAACTACGAGGACGGTGCACGCACCCCAATGGAGGAGCACCTCGTAGAGGCTGCACTCTATGCAAGCAGCAACTGTGAGGCAAACGTACACTTCACAGTATCACACGAGCACATGGAGCTCTTCAAGGCTCGCGTAGCAGAGACAGCCGACAAGTATGCTAAGGAGTATGGCGTGAAGTACAACATCTCGTTCTCAGAGCAGAAACCTTCGACCGATACTATCGCAGCAAACCCAGACAACACTCCATTCCGCAACGAGGATGGCACATTGTTGTTCCGTCCAGGTGGTCACGGTGCTCTCATCGCAAACCTCAGCGACATCGATGCTGATGTAGTATTCGTGAAGAATATCGACAACGTTGTGCCAGACCGTTTGAAGGCAGACACAGTAGAGTACAAGCAGCTCTTGGCAGGTATCCTCGTTGAACTCCAGGAGAAGGCGTTCGCTTACCTCCGTCAGTTGGAGTCAGGCGAGTACAACCACGAGAAGCTCGAGGAGATTATCCGTTTCGTACAGCGCGACCTCTGCTGCCGTAAGGCAGACATCAAGGAGCTCGAGGATGCTGACCTCGTTTGCTACCTCCGCAAGAAGTTGAACCGCCCAATGCGTGTCTGCGGTGTTGTACGCAACGTAGGTGAGCCTGGTGGTGGTCCTTTCATCGCTTACAACCAGGATGGCACTACATCATTGCAGATCCTCGAGTCAAGCCAGATCGACAAGTCGAACGAGGAGTATATGAAGATGTTTACCGAGGGTACACACTTCAACCCAGTAGATCTCGTATGCGGTTTGAAGGATTACAAGGGCGAGCGTTTCGACCTTCCAAAGTATGTTGACCACATGACTGGTTTCATCAGCCAGAAGAGCAAGAGCGGCAAGGAGCTTCAGGCTCTCGAGTTGCCAGGCCTCTGGAATGGTGCGATGAGCGACTGGAACACAATCTTCGTAGAGGTTCCACTCTCAACATTCAACCCAGTTAAGACTGTGAACGATCTGCTCAGAGAGCAGCATCAGTAAAGACCCTCACAAGCCCCTTTCCCCGAGTCCAGGGCTCTTCCCTTTCCCCGCTCGGGGCAAGGGCGTTGAAATGCCTTTGGGCGAGGGTTATCATTAATTAATGACTAGAGAAGAAAGATATAAAAGGATTATTGAGTACTTCAAGGCTCAACAACCTAATGTTACAACGGAGTTGGAATTCGGAAGCGCATTCCAACTCCTTGTTGCTACATTGCTCTCGGCGCAGTGTACCGACAAACGTATCAACCAGGTGACACCGGAATTGTTTCGGCATTATCCCGACGCAAAGTCGATGGCGAAAGCCGAGGTGGAGGATATCTACGAACTGATACGCAGTGTGAGTTATCCAAATGCCAAGGCACAGCATCTGAAACAGATGGCGGAACAGCTGGCACGCGACTACGACGGTGAGGTACCTTCGGAGAGAGAACAGCTGGAGAGCCTCGCAGGAGTAGGGCGCAAGACAGCGAATGTGGTGATGGCGGTGTGGTTCGGCAAACCGACAATGGCTGTCGATACGCATGTGTTCCGTGTCAGTCATCGATTAGGGTTGGTGCCGAAGTCGGCCGATAATCCGCTGAAGGTGGAGCTCGCTCTGCTGAAACACATCCCCGAGGAGTATGTCAGTACAGCACACCACTGGTTGATACTCCATGGGCGGTATGTATGCACCAGTCGTGCGCCAAAATGCGGAGAATGCCCGTTCGCGGAGTTTTGCCCAAGCCTCACCTTATAGGCGAAGGGGATATTAACCGACGGAAAACCGACGGGAACGGTGGCAAGTTTAGAATTAATAATTAGGTATAAATGGATATAAATCTTATTATCTCGTATTTGAGGGATATTACAGCGAACAACAACAGAGAGTGGTTTCATGCTCATAAAGCTGAATACGACCGAGCTCGAAAAGAGTTCGAGGCGGCTGTTGAACAACTGATGGCAAAAATTACGGTGTTCGACCCGAGCATTGCACACCTTACTATAAAGGATGTGACCTATCGTTTCAACCGCGATACCCGTTTCTCGCCAGACAAGTCGCCTTACAAACGCCATTTCGGTGCATACATCGCAGCGAAGGGCAAGAAATCACTGCACGGTGGATATTATATCCATTTCCAACCAGGCAACTGTTTCATTGCCACCGGCAGCTACTGGCTTCCAACGAATATCCTCACTGCCTGCCGCAACGAGATCATGGCAAACATCGATGAGTGGCGAAAGGCTGTGGAGAACGGACAGTTTGTGAAGACCTACGGATATCCTGGCGGTGAGATGGCCGACTACACCGATGAGTCGGAGATGACATCAAAGGGTTTCGGTATGGTTCATCTGAAAAAGGCACCGAAGGATTTCCCAGCGGATTATGAGTTCATCGACTATTTGAAGATGAAAGACTACTGCTGTTGGCACAGGATGGAGGAAAGTGATTTCACCGATGACAAGTGGATGACCACCGTCTGCAAGATGTTCAAGATAGCCAAGCCGATGATGGATTTCACGAATGCGGTGATTGATGATTATGAATGATACAACAAAGCCCCCGGAAAATTCCGAGGGCTTTATTGTTTACTTTAATCTTGTATGGCACGAACTGCCGTCGAAGCAGTGGGTGCAGACCTTACACTTTGGAAGTCCGATGGCTGCGATGATGTCCTCGATAGTAGAGAACTTCAGTGAGTCGAGCTTCAGGCGGCGAGCAATCTCAGCTACCATTGCGTTGTACTCAGGAGAGCCTGTCTGAGTGTAGAGCTTCAGGCGCTCCTCTGGAATGTCAACCGACTCTGTTGTATGTGCCTCCGAGAGTGTTGTTGCCTCCTCCTTGTGGGTTTCGAGGTCCATGATTACACGACGCGCAATGAGCTCAAGTTCGTTTTTGCTTGCCGAGAAGTTGATGAATGGACAAGCATAAACCAGTGGAGGACAGGCGATACGCATGTGAACCTCCTTTGCTCCGAGATCCTTGAGAGTCTTTGAATGGTCGCGGAGCTGAGTGCCACGAACGATAGAGTCATCGCAGAAAAGGCAGCGACGGCCATCGAGCATAGCCTTGTTAGGGATGAGCTTCATCTTTGCCACCACGTTGCGCATGTCCTGATTTGAAGGCATGAACGAGCGAGGCCATGTAGGAGTGTATTTTGAGATGCCCTTTGTGAATGGCACCTTATGACCGGCAGCATATCCGATAGCCATGCCAACGCCTGAATCAGGGATACCGCTACATGTATCGACAACGGTCTCATCCTTTTCGCCCATAGATCTACCAGTCTCGAAGCGCATCTCCTCAACGTTGCGGCCTTCGTAGCACGAAGTAGGGAATCCGTAGTATATCCACATGAATGAGCAAATCTGCATTTCCTCGTTAGGCTTGCGCATCTGTTCCATGCCATCAGCAGTTATTCGTACAATCTCGCCTGGACCAACATAATGCTCAATCTCATAGCCGAGGTTAGGGAATGCTGTGGATTCTGTTGTCACAGCCATACCGCTATTATCAGCCTTGCGGCCAACAACGATAGGAGTGCGGCCCCAACGGTCGCGAGCTGCGATGATGCCATTCTCTGTTAGGAGAAGCATTGAGCACGAACCGTCGATAGAGTTGAATACATTCTCGATACCCTCGACGAATGTCTTACCTTTTATAATAAGGAGTGCAATAAGTTCTGTAGGATTGATACGTCCAGATGAGAACTCGCTCAGGTGCATGCCCTCGTCGAGCATTTTCTTTGCCAATGCTTCGAGGTTGTTGATCTTTGCCACTGTGACAATAGCAAATCTACCAAGATGAGAGTTGGTCAACATTGGCTGAGCATCAGTATCACTGATTACGCCGATACCTTTGCGCCCCTTGAATTTGCCAAGTTCGTCTTCGAATTTTGTTCGGAAGTATGTCTTCTCCAGTGAATGGATTGCTCGGAAGAACTCGCCCTCGTCGCTGATTGTTGCCATACCTCCACGGCGAGTGCCGAGGTGTGATTGATAGTCTGTACCATAGAAAAGCTCCATGTTACATTCTTTCTTTTCAAGAATTGTGCCGAAAAAACCGCCCATATAATATAGATGTTATCTGAAATGTGTTACAAAGATACAAATTATTGATGACTTAAGCAAAGCATCGATGCAAAAAAATAGAATTAATATGTGAAGATATTGATATATGTCTTATTGCCGTTTTTGAACAACGAATTGAAAGTTAGCCAATGAATAATTGGGGCGTTTTTAATTATTGTAACTTTGGGGCAGTTCGATGTTCGGTGCAGATTCTATTTCTTGTCCTTCGTATTGTCGGTGAATTTGTAGTCAGCAAACCGTTGTTTTGGGAATTCGAAGATGGAATCATTGATGCCGCCACTTTTGAAATTGGTAATCTTCACCGTGGTGGAGAACACCGCCAGCTTGATGGTGAGGCTATGAGGTGTGAGTGTCTTTTTGTCGAGTACGGCAGTAATCTTCTTAATGCCGAAGAAACCGGCATCCTTGATTTTTGCCGTCAACTCGTAGGTTGAGCCTTTGTCGATATAACAGAAATCGAAGTTGTTGACATCATATTTGAATTTCGCCAGATATTCGTCCTTCTTATCATCGTCAGCCTTGTAGATGCCTACCGTCTTCTTTTTCTTATCAACCATGTAGGCTGTCTTTCCGTTCACCCACGCCGAATAGCGAGCCTCCTCATAGTGCGATTTCTCACCTTTATAATATATCTTTCCCTCGGTTTTATATATTCCAATGATATTCACAGCATAGTTGAGCGATGAGCCCTGAGGACCAAAAGCGTTGTTATAAGCCTTCTCAAACAAATCCTTTGCTGGTTTGCCGGTAATGGGTTTCTGCGCCATCGTTTCATTAGTGATGGCGGTGAGCAATATGAGAATTGCGAATATGATGTTTTTTTTCATTAATTATCGGATTTTGCTATGCAAAGGTAGTACAAATTGGCAAGATAATAACAAAATGTGGAATATTTTATATAAATTAACGTCAATATGGCGTATTATGTGTTATTTATTTGGTCAGTTGATATAAAATGTGTAATTTTGTTTTTTGGAATAAAAAATTATTATCAATATATGCGTAGATTATTAACAATGTTGATGATGTTCCTGTTTGTAGGAACATTGATGGCTGTGCCTGCAAAGCGTACACAGTTTGTACACACCCAGAGTGACGGAACAAAACTGACACTGATGCTGGTTGGCGATGAGCATTTGAGTTACTATCTGAATGTTGATACCAACGAAAAGATGGTAATGGCGGAAAATGGCGATTTCGTGAAACTTGCTGATACAGAATTCTCTGTCCGTAAGCAGCATGCTGTAGATCGCCGTCTGAAAGCAGAAAAGCGCCGTGCAGAGCGTCTGGCTCGTAATAGTGGAAGGGCAACACGCAATGGTGGTCCAAACAAAGTGGGCGAGTTCAAGCCGATGTTTGGCGAAAAGAAGGGGCTTGTAATCCTTGTGAACTTCACCAACAAGGCGATGCTCAGTCAGCACGACCAGAATTGCTTCGATGAAATGTTCAACGAGGAGGGTTATTCAAAGAACGGCCATATTGGTTCGGTTCGCGACTACTTCCTTGATCAGTCATATGGTCAGTTGGATATCACTTTCGATGTTCTTGGTCCTATTGAATTGTCCGGCAACCTTGCATATTATGGAGGCAACAACAGTTATGGCAACGATAAGCGTCCTGGCGAGATGGTCAAGGAGGCTTGTGAGGCTGTCGATGAGTTGGTTGACTTCAACGACTACGACTGGGACGGCGATGGTGAGGTCGATCAGGTGTTTGTCATCTATGCCGGATATGGCGAGCACGCCAGCAACAACTCCGATCTTATCTGGCCTCATGAGTGGGAACTCCTTTATACACTCGGTGAAACACTGAATTTCGACGGCGCAATAGTCAACACATACGCTTGTACCTGCGAATTGAGCGGTTCTTACGGTTCGTCGCTTAATGGTATCGGTACTGCATGCCACGAGTTCTCGCATTGTCTTGGATATCCAGACCTTTACGACACCGACTATTCTGGTGGTCGTGGTATGGATTATTTCGACGTGATGTGCTCGGGCAGTTACAATGGACCAAGTTCTAACGGTGAGGTGCCTTGTGGATATTCCGCTTATGAGCGTTGGACAGGCGGTTGGTTGGAACCAATTGAGATGGATGCACCAGAGACATATACTGATATGCCAGCCTTGAATGACGAAGGTGCTGCATACATTATATATAATAAGGATTTCACCGATGAGTTCATGTTGCTCGAAAACCGTCATTCCGACCGTTGGTTCAAGTACTTTGGCTCTTCTACAGCCGGTCATGGACTTTTCATCTCGCACATCGACTATAATGCAAATGTGTGGGCAATGGACCGGCCAAATGACGATCCAAACCATCAGCGTGTTTCGTGGATACCTGCTGACAAGAGCTATTCCACATACGGTGGCGGACATCAGAGTGATTTCTTCCCTGGCACAAAGAAGGTGACCCGTATGAACGGTTCGACACACGCTTCGTACGGTGCCAAGTGGTTCAACAAAGAGAATGGTTCAAAGACTTTCCCTCATGAGCTTACAAATATAAAGGAAACCAATGGACTTATTTCGTTCGATTACGACGGTGGTAATCCTGATGACGGAAGCCGTTGGTCAGTAGCATTCGATGCTGGAACCGGTGTCTGCGAAGTTGATACATTCACACAGACAGTATGGGCAGAGGGTGTTACATTGCCTGAAGCAACCGCAACAGTGGAGAACTGGTCGTTCATGGGTTGGAGTCATGTGGCTGTCGAGGAGACTCATGTAAAGCCTGCGGTATTGGCTGCCGGCGAAGTATATGTTCCTGCAAACGACACAACACTCTATGCAGTTTATTGTTATGCAGAGGAGAGCTTTGTCGAGGAGAATAAACTCTATGGAAGTAACCCTACGCTGAACGAGCGCGCTGCACTTGTGGCACTCAACATCACTGCAATGCCTGAGAAACTCGAATACACAGAGTTGGATGAGTTCGTGAAGGATGGTCTTGCAGTTTCTGCTGTTTATGAGGATGAGACTGAGCGCGAGGTATTCAACTACTCATATTCGCCAAAGGTTATTGCTGCGGATACAGAGAACATCACTGTCACATATATCGAGAAGGGAATAACTGCTACCGCTGAGATTCCGGTTGTTGTAAACCTCTTGCCACGCTACACTGTTGTATTCAGTGTAAACGGTGAGGAGACAGAGAGCGTAACTGAGAAAGATTATCAGGGTGGAGTAGAGGTGCCTGTTATTGAGGATATCGATGATTACAAGTTCGTTGGTTGGTCGTTTACTGCAAAAGAGGAAGAGGACCTTGACAGACCTTCACTCGTTGATATTACCGACGACAGATACCTTCCAACAGAAGATACTACACTCTATGCGATCTTCAAGCGTGAGGTTATCAACGAAGATGCTGGCCCTACTGTCTATGAGCTCAACTGCAATACAGAATCGATTCCAACAGAATTCAATCCTGACGGCGTCACAGTAACAATAAAGTCGGTTGATTTCAATTTCGTAGATGTTCTGCGTGATGACAGTTGTATGCAAGTAAAGCGCACAACGGGTAAGATTACAGCCGTGATGCCAACACCTATTCTCTCGGTTGATATTGTCTACGATGAATACTCTAAGGCAAAAGTCACTGACCTTTCATCTGGCGTGTCATTTAGTTTGAAGGGAAGTCCTTTGAGAATATCAAAGATCATAAGTATCTCTGTCGTTTGTGAAACAGCACCGGATATATTCTACACCAGTGTAATTCCTGATGAACCTGAGCCAAGTGGAATGCTTGGTATAAGCGGTAGCGATGGCGAATGCGAAAACATGTATAACATTGCTGGTCAGCGAGTTGGTAAGAACTATAATGGAATCGTGATTCGCAACGGTAAGAAGTGTATTAATAGATAAGGAGCCCCCTCCTAACTCCTCCTCATGGGGGAGAGCTGTAAATACTCTTTCTGATAGTACGACATCGGACAGCGATGAGTACTATATATAATAAGGTGGAGACTATTCTCCACCTTATTTTATGTATCGCGCTCGGTAAAATGCACAAAAAAAACTTCCCGGTATAGGAAGGTTTGCGGTGCGTACGGGACTCGCGCTCGGCTATGCCGCTTTCGTAGCAACGCGGAGAAAGAACCCTGACCTGGGCACGGGCGAGAGTAATACGCACAAAAAAACCTTCCCAAGATAGGAAGGTTTGCGGTGCGTACGGGACTCGAACCCGTGACCTCCTGCGTGACAGGCAGGCATTCT
>JAUNIK010000029.1 GCA_030523505.1 Prevotellaceae bacterium
GCTCAAAGCCAGATTATTTTGATTTCCTTTTATATAGTTGTGCCTAATTGCTATCCTCTTGTTTCGATGACGCAATCCTCGCCTCCTTTGTTGAAGTCATCGCGGGTGATGCTTCCGATGGAATCAGCCACGATGCGACCAGAGATAGGATTCTTGATGTTCTCGATATGACCGATAATCTGTGCATCGATATCGGTGGAATCCTCGAAGGCACGGTCGCAGGCTGCATTGAAGGTGCAATCCTCGAGGGTGATGCCATCGAGATAGCAGAGTGGTTGCTCGCCAGCAATATGGCAGTGCACCAGGCGCACATTCTTCGAATGCCAAGCGAGGTATTCGCCATCGAGGACAGAGTCATAGACGGTGACATTCTCACACTCCCAGAACGAGTCCTTAGTGGTGATTTTCGCGTTGTGAACCTCTACGTTCTTGCAATACTGGAACACATATTTCGAGTCGCTTTCCAAACCATCGACATAGATATTCTGGCAGAACATAAACGGATATGTACCCTCGTGGAGTTTCACGTTCTTGATGCGGATGCCGTCAACCTTCCAGAATGTCTCGTCGGCATCGTTGATTTGCACATTCTCGAGGGTGAGGTTCTTCATCTCGCGGAACAGTTTCGGTGCGTCGATGATGGTATCGCGTATTGTCATATCGTTGGAATACCATATTGCCGAGCGTGAGCCCACCTCGAAATAGCAGTTGGTGAGGAGTGAACCGTCAACATGCCACCAAGGGTATTTCCCTATGAAACGGCAGTTGTCGGCTTCGATATTCTTACAGCAGTTGATGCCTGATTCTCCTTCTGTGATTGTTACATTTTCAAGGCGAAGGTCCTTCTCTCCGAACAGTGGGCGCTCGCCTCCGAACGATTTATCTTTTATTGTATTCATCCTGAAATATTTATTTTCTTTTGCAAAATTACTCATAAATCCCGACACTTTACTTTTTTATTTCTTAAAAAAGAAAAAAACAGCAAGAATAAGACAATAAGGTACAATGTTGCATCGTTTGATTTTTATTTATCAAGAATTAGAGAATTAGAGAATTTACTATCTAGGATGAAGGTTTTCCATCCGGACGGTAATTCTTGAAATTCTAGAGAATTTAGAGAATTATTGATTGTATAGGAAAAATAAAATTCTCTAATTCTCTAATTCTTGACAGAAAAAATACCATGTGCCAAAGGTATATCGTTTCTTGAAAAGGCCTATGCGCGGTGGATTATTCCGGCTTGGATGACATATTTCAGTTGGGCAGAAGGGGAGTAGATACAGATGTCGGCGTCCTTGCCAAGGGCGATGCTACCCTTGCGGTCGTCGATATGCATTATTCGTGCAGGTGTCGAGGCAGTCATCGTGAACGCATCATCCCAACTCATGCCACATCTGTTGATGATGGTATCAACGAGCCGGTCCATCGTGGCAATGCTACCCGCCAGTGCCGAACGGTCGGCAAGTTTCGCCACCCCGTCCTCGATGATAGTGTTCTTGTCGAATGTGGCATCCGAATCACTACCCGCAGGAGCCATCGCATCGGTGACGAGAGCGATGTTGGCAGTGCCTTTCACTTTACGCACCAGATGAAGCAGCACCGGAGGCACATGAATGCCATCGGCAATGACCTCGACGGTGATGCCATCAGTGATGAGCACCGACTCTATTGTTCCAGCGTGTTTGAACTCGCGGATGTTGTGAACTCCCGTCATTGCGTTATAGAAATGTGTGGCGTGCGTGAAGCCCGAAGCGAAGCCGTTTGTCACAGCGTCGTAGTCGGCCTCCGTATGTCCGAGAGCCACGAGGACACCACGGCGGGCACACTCCTTTCCGAAGTCGAGAGCCCCCGGCAGTTCAGGAGCAGCATCCCATCGCCTGATGCAAGGGAATGCGTCGAGAAGAGCGATATACTCCTCGGGATCGGCCAGACGAATCATCTCCGGCCACTGACCGCCACACTTACGGATATTGAAATAAGGACCTTCGAGATGCAGTCCCGCCACAGGACTATGCTCTTCGAGCATCAGTCGGGTACAAATCTCTGCCGCCTGGCGAATCATCGTGTTCGACGAAGAGGCGAGGGTAGGGAAGAGGGTGGTAGTGCCGTGTTGCATGTGAGTGGCGATGACTGTGCGGAAAGCCTCCTCGGTACATTCCATGAAGTCGTGCCCACCACCACCGTGGATATGCATGTCTATACCCCCAGGACCAATGATGAGCCCTTCGGCATTGACAACCTCCCACCCATCACGATGGGAGTTGTCATTGCTGATTTCCACAATCTTTCCCTCCTCACAGAACAACGACCCGCCGTTGGTCCATCCCTGAGGAGTGAATATACTGCCGTTTATTATCTGAATCTTCAAAACGTATGATATTTATGAGTACTTGAGAATGCTTCCTTCGCCCTCTAAAGCATTTCACTCCCCCTGCCCCGAACGGGGTAGGGGGAAGCGAAGCGGGGGAAAGGGGTGCTATCTCTTATTCCCAAACGTCATTCCCGGCCAGTCGTCGGTGCGGAATGGCGATGCAGGCAATCCCTCCTCGTTGACGAGGTTGCATTCAGGATTATTCGACCAAGCATAGCGCACAGCCACAGGGAACTCCACCTCTGGACAAGAAACAACAATCGACTCTGTTGTCCACTGTCCACGCTGTTCCTTCACGATTTCAGCGTCAGCCCAGTGCCATTTGCGGTCGAGACCAGCAATAGCGAATCCCTTGAGTTTGCCACCATCGGAAGTCTTCATGCCCCTTGCGGTGTTACGCGCAAACTGCAGACGGATGGTGTTTCCCTCAATCTTGTAACTCTGATACATCGGTCCTTCGTACACCAGTCGCTCACCGTAGGCAGTGGCACGAGCGGCAAGAGCAAGACGACGGCCCACCTCCTGCTTGTTCTTTGGATGGATGTCGTTAGTCTCGCCGATGTCGATGATAGTAGCCATGCCCACTTTCTCGAGATGCTGGCGTGTAAGAAGCTGTGCCTCACGCAGTTCAGCCCAGTCAGACTCCACTGGTTCCTCGTTGCGCGCTGTGAAGTTTGCCAACTGCACCATATAGAATGGGAAGTCGTAGCCCCACTTGTTGCGCCAGTCCTTTATCATAAGAGGCATCAGTTCGCGATACTGATAAGCCTGTGGCGCATTCGACTCACCCTGATACCAGATAGCACCCTTGATGGCGAAAGGCACGATAGGATGAATCATTGCATTATAGAGGAATGTGTGGACGTTAGGGTTGTTGCTTGTGTTCACAGGCATAGCAGGGGTGGTGCCGATAGGAACCGATGGCTTGAAACTCCACTCGCCAGCAAGCGACATCTTCTCCTCGCTGTCCTTCACACTGATGTAAAAGTCTTTCTCCTCGCAACCGATACCCGTCAAACCGCCAGTGTCGTGAACACGGATGGCGATGGTAGCCTTGCCCGCCTTCACCATGTTGCCAGGGATGGTGTAAACTCGTGGCACCCAGCAACCTACAGTCTTGCCCACAACCTCACCGTTGAACAGTGTCACATCATTATCATCGACAGTGCCCAGGTTGAGGGTGAGATCTTTGCCGGCCCATGAAGCAGGGATGTCGATAGTGCGGCGAAGCCACCAGAAAGCATTGATAGTGCCCGGTTCGGAAGTAGTACTTGGCTCGTGCATGGTCTTCCAACCAGAAATATCAGTTGATGGAAGAGCCCATACAGGAGTGCCGTCCTTGTAGCCGACATCGTATTTCTGCAGTTCCGCATACCACTCGTCGAGCTGCTTGTAGTAGAACGCATCACGCTCCTCGGTAGTAGCAGGGAGGTTGCTCACAGTGGCAACATTTCTATCCTGATCAGGCATTGTCTTCAAGGCGTCGATGCTTATCCACGACTCGATGATGGTGCCACCCCACGAGGTGTCGATGAGTCCAACAGGCACATTCTGGTATTTGTTGATGTCACGACCGAAGAAGTATGCACAAGCAGAGAAGTCGGCGATGCTCTGCGGATTGCACACCTGCCATCCGTCGTGCTCCACTTCGAGGTTGTCAATCGGTTTGCCGCTTGTAACCCTCTTTGCCAGCAAGAATCGGATGTTTGGGTATTTAGCAGCGTCCTGCATCTCCTGCTCGTAGTTCTTGATTCTACCCCCTTCTACAGTCATTTCCATATTCGACTGTCCCGAGCAGATCCATACCTCACCAATCATGACATTCTTGATGACGGTCTTCTTCTTGCCGTCCGCAACGGTAATGGTGTAAGGACCACCGGCAGAAGGAGTCTTTACGGTTGTTTTCCAATGACCATTCTCGTCGGAGTTGGTCACGGTAGTCTGTCCATCCCACGAAGTGGTGACGGAGATTTTCTTTCCAGGTTTGCTTTCGCCCCAGATAGGAGCTTTGTCGGTTTTCTGTTGGAGAACCATATTATCGGTGAACAATGCACCGAGTTTTACCTGTGCCATTGCGGCGTTGGTGCAGAATAATGCCAGAGCAAGGGCAGTTAACAGATGTTTCTTCATAATGGATGTTTGTGTCGTTTTGAGTAATAGCGTGAAAAAACAATAAAGGGAGCACACCTTATTATATTAAAGCATGCTCCCATATTTCTTGTTCATCCCACCCAGAGGCTAAGAACCACAGGGTAGGGGTGAAGGGTTATTAGAGGTTAGGGTTCTCGTTTGTCCACTCCTCAACAGCAGGGATGATACCGAGACCGATGATTTCCTCGCGCATCTTCTTCAAGTGCTCGTAAGAAGACTGGAGAGCTGCCATCTCCTCCTCTGTTCCCTCAGGAGCAGTGAAGTGAACACCAGTAGCGTCGATAGTTGTAGGCATAGCCATCATCACGTTCTTGAAACCACACTTGTCGCAGTTTACATAGCAACCAGCAGGCCAAGTGAAAGGCTCACCACCCATAGCACCCTCGATCATCTTTACAGCCTGATATGCAGGGCTCTGGAATGAAGAACGGCCACGGAGCTTGATGATGTTTGAACCACCCTGGATTGTCATGTGCTTGATTTCAGCCCAACGCTCCTCAGAAGGCATCATGTCAGCAAGAGGCTTGCCGTCGATGAGAGCCTTTGAAGCGAATACTGCCATCTGCTCACCGTGACCACCGTATGTGTAAGCGTTAGTCACCTTGTCCTGCTGTACGCCGAACTCCTGAGCCAACTGCTGCTGGAGACGTGTAGAGTCGAGAGCTGCGAGAGATGTGAGCTGGTTTGGCTTCAAACCTGAGTGGATGAGAGCTGTAAGAGCAGTAACATCAGCTGGGTTGAAGATAACAACAACGTGCTTTACGTCTGGACAGTACTTCTTGATCTTGTCACCGAAGTCAGCAGCAATCTGGCAGTTACCCTTGAGGAGGTCCTCACGAGTCATACCCTCCTTACGAGGAGCACCACCAGAAGAGATGATATACTTAGCACCAGTGAAAGCAACCTCAGGATCTACAGTGTAAGAGATGTTTGCACCTGGGAATGCGCAGTGACACATTTCGTCGTAAACACCATGAACACCTGGCTCATAGATATCGTAAAGACAAATGTTTGGAGTAAGACCGAGCATGAGAACGCTCTGAACCATGTTAGAACCGATAGCACCACCAGCACCAACGATAACGAGTTTTTCGTCTGTTAAAAATTTCATAGCTGTTTATTTATTAAATTAGTTTGTAGAATTCGGATTTGAGGTGTGCTACATAAATGTAGCCGTCTCTGTTTGCAAATTTACTAAAAATAACTCGAAAGTCGGCAATTATTTCGGTAGAAATTTGCTGTTGAACGCAAAAAAAACTATCTTTGCAACGCATTTGTAGCATAAAATCCAAAAAATCGTCACACTTTGTGTGTTTATTACCTGAATTATGAACATGAGTATTAGTGAGAAACTTAAATCTCTTCGTGAGGTGATGCAGCGTGAACATCTTGCTGCTTTTATATTTCCAAGTACCGATCCCCACAACGGCGAATATGTGCCCGACCGATGGAAAGGACGTGAGTGGATAAGCGGATTCAATGGTTCGGCAGGCACTGCCGTAGTAACCATGACCAGTGCTGCCCTCTGGACCGACTCGCGCTATTTCATTGCTGCCGAGGAACAGTTGGCCGGTACGGAGTTCCAACTGATGAAACTGAAGATGGAGGGCACTCCAACCATCCCGCAGTGGCTCGGCAAGGAACTGGCCGACTCACGCTCAAAGGAAGTGGGCCTCGACGGAATGACCAACGCCTGTTCGGAGGTGGAGGCACTCATTGCCGACCTTCGTGCTGAGGGAGGACTGACACTCCGCACCAATCTCGACCCATTGAACGAGATATGGAAAGACCGTCCGACAGTGCCATTGAACAAGGTGGAGATACATCCGCTTGAATATGCTGGCGAACCAGCACAGGAGAAACTGCAGCGAATCCGCAAGGCCCTCCGCGGTCAGCACGCCGACGGAATGCTCATCGCCGCGCTGGATGATATAGCCTGGACCCTGAACCTTAGAGGCAGTGATGTGCATTGCAATCCGGTGTTTGTGAGTTATCTCCTCATCTCGACAGCCAAGGCAACGCTCTTTGTCGATTCACGCAAGTTGACAGCCGAGGTGGAAGTATATCTCCACGGTATTGGTGTCGATGTGCGCGAATACGGTGAGGTGGTATCGGCATTGGCTCATTATCCTGATTATAATATCCTCTTGGATGCCGACGAGATAAACTACACCCTTGCAAAAGCAATGAAATGTCCACAGGTGCTTAGGGGCAAGTCGCCGGTGCCTGTGATGAAAAGCGTGAAGAACGAGGCTGAGATCCGTGGCTTTCGGCAAGCGATGCTGAAGGACGGCGTGGCAATGGTGAAATTCCTCCATTGGCTTGTCCCAGCAGTGCGTAAGGGTGGTGAGACAGAAATCTCCGTTGACCGAAAACTCACATCCCTCCGTGCCGAGCAACCACTGTTCCGCGATATCTCGTTCGACACCATCGCCGGATATCAGGAGCATGGCGCCATCGTGCATTATGAGGCGACACCAGAGACCGATGTTGAACTGAAACCAGAAGGATTGCTGCTTCTCGACAGTGGAGCGCAGTATGTGGACGGTACTACCGACATCACCCGCACCATAGCCCTCGGTCCTTTGACCGAAGAGCAGAAGCGTGTCTATACCCTTGTGCTGAAAGGCCATATAAAACTCGAACTGGCGAAGTTCCCTGACGGAGCAGCCGGTACGCAGATTGATGCACTGGCGAGAGAGTGCCTTTGGCGCGAAGGCTTGAACTATCTCCATGGTACAGGTCATGGCGTGGGTTCTTATCTGAATGTTCACGAGGGTCCTCATCAGATTCGTATGGAATGGAAACCGACACCGTTGAGAGCCGGCATGACCGTCACCGATGAACCGGGAATATATCTCGAAGGCCGTTTCGGTGTGAGGATAGAGAACACACTGCTCATTAAGAATTATATGGAAAGTGAGTTCGGGCGTTTCCTCCAGATGGAACCACTCACACTGTGTCCTATCGATACCACCCCGATTCTCCGACATCTCCTCTCCGATGAGGAACAGATATGGCTCGACAGATATCACGAAATAGTGTATGAGAAGATTTCGCCATTCCTCGCTCAGGAAGAGAAAGAATGGCTCCGCGAAGCAACTAAGCCGATTTTCGAGTAGAACGGACTGATTAATAAATGTGATTGCTTTTTCCCCAGATAGGGGAGAGTAATCGCATTTATGTTTCGTTTTTGTTTTGAACTGCTTTTGTTTCAAAATCTACCGACTGCCATTCCGAAACTTTTGCACTGTCATTACGAAAGTTATTCGTTATTGCATGTGCACAATTTAGTTAATTTGTGCAAAAATGACGATTTGAGTTTACATATTGCTAGTATAAGTATGCAATTTTAGTTAAAATTCGTAAAAATATGGAGATATATTACTTATTTTCATTCATAGTTACTAACTTTGCACCCGTCAAAACGAAATCGTAAAACCTAATCTACTAATGGTAACTACATTAATCTTTGTACAATTACTACTTGTACTCACTCTCATTTTCGTTGGTGCACGTGTTGGTGGTATTGGTCTTGGTATCACCGGTATGCTGGGTGTGTTCATCCTTGTTTATGGTTTCGGCCTCCAGCCGGGCAAGTTGCCTATCGATGTAATGCTCATCATTGTGTCGGTAATCACAGCGGCTGCTTCACTGCAGGCAGCAGGCGGTTTGGATTATCTCGTTGGTGTGGCAGCACGATTCCTCCGTCGCCATCCTGACCACATTACTTATTATGGTCCTCTCACATGCTGGCTCTTCTGTATTGTTGCAGGAACAGCCCACACATGTTATTCACTCCTTCCTATCATCGCCGAGATTGCCAAGAACAATAAGGTGCGCCCAGAGCGTCCTTTAAGTGTTTCGGTCATTGCCGCTTCATTGGGTATCACCGGTAGTCCTGTATCGGCAGCCACAGCAGCAATCATCTCTACCGACCTGCTCGGTGGTCGTGGCATCGAGTTGAAGGATATCCTCATTGTATGTATCCCTGCATCAATCATCTCAATCATCGCTGCTGCATTCGTGCAGAACAAGATTGGTAAGGAGTTGGAGCAGGATCCAATCTATCAGAAGCGCCTCGCCGAAGGTCTTGTAAACACTACAACAACCGAGGAGCAGAGAATGACACCAGAGAAGGAGAAATATGCACGCCGCTCGGTATTCGCATTCCTCTTCGGTGTGTTCCTTGTAATCCTGTTCGGTTCGGTACCATCACTCCGTCCATCGTTCGAGATGGCTGACGGCACAATCAAGCAGGTATCGATGTCAGAGACAATTGAGATGGTCATGATGTCGGCAGCAGCATTCATCCTCCTCTTGGGTAAAGCCAATGTGAAGGCTGCAGCATCGGGAAGTGTGTTCGGCGCAGGAATGAACGCTATGGTAAGTATCTTCGGTATTGCGTGGATGGGCGACACATATTTCAGTGGTCATCTTGACTTCTTCTCGGCGCATATCTCAACCATCGTAACCCAGATGCCAATGCTCTTCGCCGTAGCATTGTTCTTCATGTCAATAATGCTCTTCTCGCAGGCAGCCACAGTGCGCACCCTCTATCCGCTCGGTGTGGCACTCGGCATCAACCCAATGCTCCTCATTGCTATGTTCCCTGCCTGCAACGGTTACTTCTTCCTGCCAAACTATCCTACTGAGGTGGCAGCGTTGAATTTCGATGATACAGGAACAACACGAGTTGGTAAGTATGTTATCAACCACTCATTCCAGGCATCCGGCTTCATCACTACTATCGTTTCAATAGCCGTTGGATACCTCATTGTATTGCTACTCTACTAAAACAAATATTGAGTATTAGACAGAATGACATAATGCCAGAAACACCCTGGCAAAAGGGAATGTCTTCATTATGTCATTATGCCTAATATATTAATAAGGTATATTTTAACTACTAAATAAATTTATTAACTATTAAAACAATTTGTTATGAAAAAGAATCGTGTAATAATGCTGATTGTATTGGCATTAGTAATGACATTGTCTGTTGCTGCAAAGCCAAAAGTTAGAATCCTTGCTACTGGTGGTACTATCGCTGGTGTTGCTGCAAGCTCTACATCAACAGCTTACACAGCTGGTCAGGCTACTATCGAGACACTCATCGCTGCTGTTCCTGAAATCAAGGAACTTGCAGAGATCTCAGGCGAGCAGGTATGCTCAATCGGTTCACAGGATATGAACGATGAGGTATGGCTCAAACTCGCAAAGCGTATCAACCAGCTCCTCAACGAGGAGGGTTACGATGGTGTCCTCATCACTCACGGAACTGACACTATGGAGGAGACAGCTTACTTCCTCAACCTCACTGTACACTCAGACAAGCCAGTAGTGCTCGTAGGTGCTATGCGTTCTTCATCAGCTATCTCTGCTGACGGTCCTGCAAACCTCTACAACGGTGTTGCTGCTTGCGCTGATCCAGATTCAAAGGGTCACGGTGTAATGTGCTGTATGAACAATCAGCTCATCGACGCTAAGGATGTTATCAAGCGTCACACTACTGACTGCGCTACATTCGCTGGTGGTACATTCGGTTCAATCGGTTATGTTTACGGTAGCAAGGCTTACTACTATCGTCAGGTTACAGCACGCAACACTGTCAACTCAGTATTCGATGTAACAAACGTAACAAAGCTCCCACAGGTAGGTATCGTTTATGGTTACGCTAACTGCTCTCCACTCCCATTCAAGGCATTCATGGACGCTAAGTTCGATGGTATCGTTCTCGCTGGTGTAGGCGACGGTAACTTCTACAAGGACGTATTCCCATATGCTGAGCAGGCTGTTAAGGACGGCATCATCGTTGTTCGTTCTTCACGTTGCCCAACAGGTCCTACATGTCTTAACGGTGAGGTTGACGACGACAAGTATCACTTCTGTGCTTCTTTGAACCTCAACCCACAGAAGTCGCGCATCCTCTTGATGCTCGCTTTGACAAGAACTCACGACTGGCAGGAGATTCAGAAATTCTTCCAGGAATACTAACTCCCGGACATTCTACTTAATAAATTTCTAATCACCGTGTGGGGGAGATTTCCTTTCCCCCACACACTTAACAAACTATCTACTAAAAATGAAAAAGCTTTTAATTGCTGCAATGCTTCTTGGCTCTACATGTGCATTTGCTGAGAGCGAGGGTGGTAACGTAACCGCTAATGCAAGCGAAAACAATAACTATCAGTCATTGGCAGAGCGTATCGGTGGTCTTGAGAAGAAGACCGACGCTTTCAATGTTTACTTCAACTATGCTGCTGCTTTCCGCGCTGAGAAGGGTGGTAACTGCTTCGACGGCAACGAAGGTTCAGAGTTCGGCACTGGTTTCTACAACAAGCAGCTCCGTCTCGAAATCAAGGGTAACCTCACCGATAAGTTCTACTATCGTCTGCGTCATCGTATGAACAAGGCTAACGATGCAAAGAACGATAACTTCGCAAAGGCTACCGATATCATGATGGTAGGCTATCGCCCTTCTGACAAGTTTGCTCTCCAGGTAGGTAAGATGTGTCAGATCTGGGGTGGCTTCGAGTTCGACGAGAACCCAATGAGCATCTACCAGTACTCAGACATGGTTGAGAACATGGATAACTTCCAGGCTGGTGCTGTTGCTTCTTGGACACCAGTTCCAGAGCAGGAGATTGCTGTCGAGGTTTCAAATGCCAACAACTTCAGTTTCGAGGGCCAGTACTCTTGGGCTGCTGCTGATCAGACTATCGAGCGCACAAAGCACCCTCTTACCTATATCCTCAACTGGAATGGCAACTTCTTCAACGGTCTTCTCTCAACACGTTGGGCTGTAGGTTATCAGACACAGGCTAAGAGCAACAAGTCTGTAATGGTTACTCTCGGTCAGAAGCTCACTTTGAAGAACTTCGACTGGTATGTTGACTACATGGGTTCATTCGATGATATCGACCGTCTTGGCATCGTTGCTGGTGAGGCTGGTATTTATAATAATGTGAAGTACAACTCATTCATCTCAAAGGCACAGTATCGTTTCTCTCCAAAGTGGAACGTATTCGTTAAGGGTATGTACGAGACAGCAAGTGCTCCAGATGCTAAGGCATTGAAGAACTACCGCACATCGCTCGGTTACTTCGCTGGTCTCGAGTTCTATCCTGACAAGAGCCAGGACCTCCGTTTCTCTCTTACATATCAGGGTCGTCACTTCTCTTACAAGGACGAAGCAAAGGCTGAGTATGGTTTCAAGGACTACGACAATACTCGCATCGAGCTCGGCTTCATGTACCGCATCAAGTGCTTCTAAGAAAACAGTCAAGAATTAGAGAATTAGAGAATTTCATCTTTACAGGCCTTTATACGTGTGATTTTGAATTCTCGAATTCTAAGAATTAATTCCACTTCAAATGATGTAAGAGTTTAATTCTCTAATTCTAGATTAAAATAACTAATAAAAAACAAAACAACAATGGAAGAGACAAAATTCCGCGTAGAATCTGACCTCCTCGGCGAGCTCCAGATTCCAGAAAACGCTTACTACGGTGTACAGACACAGCGTGGTATCAACAACTATAAGATTTCAAACCTCCACATGTACGATTTCCCTGACTACATCGTAGCTTTCGCTTACATGAAGCTCGCTGCAGTTGAGGCTAACCACGAACTTGGCGTTATCAACGACGAGATCTATGCTGGTATCGCACAGGCTTGCCGCGAGATCATCGACGGTAAGATGCACGACCAGTTCCCTGTTGATATGATGCAGGGTGGTGCAGGTACATCTGTAAATATGAACGCTAACGAGGTTATCGCTAACCGTGCCCTCGAGATCATGGGTCACAAGCGTGGCGAGTATCAGTTCTGCTCACCTAACGACCATGTGAACTGTGCACAGTCAACAAACGATGCTTATCCATCAGCATTCCGCTATGCATTCTGCCGCATGAACAAGAAGCTCGTTGCTGCTCTCGAGGAGCTCATCGCTGCTTTCCGTGCTAAGGGCGACGAGTTTGCTGATTGCATCAAGATGGGTCGTACACAGTTGCAGGACGCAGTGCCAATGACCTCAGGTCAGGAGTTCCACGCTTTCGCAAGCAACCTTCACGAGGAGGTGGCAAGTCTCAATCACACAGCAGGTCTTCTCTATGAAATCAATATGGGTGGTACAGCCATCGGTACTGGTTTGAACGCTGTTGAGGGTTATGCAGAACTCTGCACAAAGAAACTCTGTGAGTTGACAGGCGAACCATTCAAGTTGGCTGAGGACCTTGTTGAGGCTACCCCAGATACTGGTGCTTATGTTAGCTATCACGCTTCAATCAAGCGTCTTGCTGTTAAGCTTTCAAAGATCTGCAACGACCTCCGTCTCATGGCTTCTGGTCCTCGTTGCGGTCTCAACGAAATCAACCTCCCTCCAATGGCTCCTGGTTCATCAATCATGCCAGGTAAGGTAAACCCAGTTATTCCAGAGGTAACAAACCAGGTTTGCTTCAAGGTTATCGGTAACGACACTGCAGTATGCTTCGCAGCAGAGGCTGGTCAGTTGCAGCTCAATGTAATGGAACCAGTAATCGTTGAGTGCGTACTTGAGTCAATCACATGGATGATCAACGCAATGAACACTCTCCGCGAGAAGTGTATCGTTGGCATCACTGTAAACAAGGAGCGCAACGAGCAGACTGTAAAGAACTCTATCGGTATCGTTACTGCCCTCAACCCAATCATCGGCTACAAGCAGTCAACAAAGATTGCAAAGGAAGCCCTCGAGACAGGTCGCGGTGTCTATGAGCTCGTACTCGAGCACGGTCTCCTCACCAAGGAGCAGCTCGACAGTGCTCTCGACCCAGAGAACATGCTCGCATCACACTAAGTCATAATGTTATTATTTGTATAGTCCGAATTTGCTACTTTTACATTGGGACTATCTCCATTCATCTGGGGATAGTCCCTTTTTTATTGGAAGTGATATACAGTTAGGCACAACTATATAAAAGGAAATCAAAATAATCTGGCTTTGAGCCTTTGGGCTCTTTGCTTTGGTCATCAGCTTGTATTTATAAAAGCAAGCTTTTAACATCCAATCTGATTCCCATAGCAGAACTGAC
>JAUNIK010000514.1 GCA_030523505.1 Prevotellaceae bacterium
AGTCTTACCCACAATGACGTCGGTTTGGAAGTGAACACCCATCTTGGCGAGGTTCTCGATTTCTACATCCACAATCTTGTTGGGCAGACGGAACTCGGGGATACCATACTTCAATACACCACCAATCTCGTGGAGTGCCTCGAAGACATAGACATCGTAACCCTTCTTCACCATATCGCCAGCAAACGACAGGCCTGCAGGACCAGAACCTACAACAGCAATCTTAATGCCATTGGCAGGAGCAATCTCGGGCAAAGAGATATTTCCGCTCTCACGCTCGTAGTCGGCAGCGAAACGCTCCAAGTAACCGATAGCTACAGCAGGCTCGTTCATCTTCAGGTGGATACACTTGCTCTCACACTGCTTCTCCTGAGGACAAACACGTCCGCAGACAGCGGGGAGGGCTGAGGTGTTCTTCAGCACCTTTGCAGCAGCAAGGAACTGACCACGCTCGATGTTCTTGACAAATGAAGGGATATTGATATTCACCGGACAACCTTCTACACAGCTGGGCTTAGCGCAGTCGAGACAACGCTTGGCCTCAGTCATAGCCATCTCTTTGGTGAGTCCGATGTTAACCTCTTCGGTGCGAGTGGTGGCACGATAAACGGGATCGAGTTCAGGCATCACGACACGCTCAATGGCTGTACGCTCCTTGGGCTTCATAGAAGCACGCAGCTCCTTACGCCACTCGGCATCGCGATCGGTGAGTTCCTCGATAGAAGCATCAGTAGGAGTGGTGTCCATAGTGACAGCAGCGTTCTTGCCCGAAGTAGAAGCTTCGGAAACTTGTGCGCCCATGAGGTGCTCCTCGTAGTGCTCCAGCTCTTCCTGCTCGGCACGCTTGAAGGTACCCATACGCTTGAACATCTCATCCCAGTCAACCAGTGCTCCGTCGAACTCAGGACCATCGATGCAGACAAACTTGGTCTTACCACCGATAGTGAGGCGACAAGCACCACACATACCTGTACCATCCACCATGATGGTGTTCAGGCTGACTTCGCAAGGAATATTGTGCTTCTGGGCTGTGAGGTTAGAGAACTTCATCATGATAGGAGGACCGATGGCAAATACCTTGTCAACATGCTCCTGCTCAACAAACTTCTCGATTCCTACGGTGACTACGCCTTTCTCGCCATAGCTACCATCGTCAGTCATAATAATCACCTCATCAGAGCTCTCACGAACCTTGTCTTCCAAGATGATGAGGTCTTTAGAACGACCAGCCATCACTGAGAGTACACGGTTGCCTGCAGCCTTTAATGCCTGGATGATGGGCAACATGGGTGCTACACCTAGACCACCACCAGCACATACTACAGTACCGAAATTCTCAATGTGTGTGGGATTGCCCAAAGGTCCGACAATGTCAGCAACATAGTCGCCCTCGTTCAGCGCACAAAGCTTCTTAGAGCTTAGTCCCACCATCTGCACAACCAGTGTGATAGTTCCCTTCTCAATGTCGGCACCTGCAATAGTCAGTGGCATACGCTCACCTTTCTTGTCGACGCGGACAATGACAAAGTTGCCTGCCTTACGGCTTTTAGCAATCAGTGGAGCCTCAATCTCGAAGAGAAACACCTTCTCGGAGAATTGCTCCTTGCGAATGATTTTGTTCATTTGTTATGTTTAGTTTAGTCAATGATCTCGAATCCTGTGTAGGGGACAAGCGCACGAGGAATACGGATACCGTTCTCCGTCTGGTTGTTCTCCAACAGGGCAGCCACAATACGTGGCAGAGCAAGAGCTGAACCATTCAGTGTGTGACAGAGCTCAGTCTTCTTGGTCTCAGCATTGCGATAACGACACTTCAAACGATTGGCCTGATAGTTGTCGAAGTTAGATACTGATGATACCTCGAGCCAGCGACCTTGAGCCTCAGAATATACCTCAAAGTCGTAGCAAATAGAACTCGTAAAGCTCTGATCGCCACCGCATAACAGCAATATGCGGTAGGGAAGCTCTAACTTCTTCAGCAGACCTTCTACGTGCTCTAACATCTCTTTGTGGCTTTCCTTAGAGTGCTCAGGCTTGTCGATGCGGACAATCTCAATCTTTGAGAATTCGTGAAGACGATTCAGGCCACGAACGTCCTTACCATAGCTACCAGCTTCGCGACGGAAGCACTCGGTGTAAGCACAGTTTTTGATAGGCAGATCCTTCTCGTCGAGAATAACATCACGATAGATATTGGT
>JAUNIK010000515.1 GCA_030523505.1 Prevotellaceae bacterium
TGTTTATATCACAAAGATATGAAAAAAAACAGGAATCTGCACTATTCTCCTCCATAAATAAACCAATTTCCTCTTGCTTATTCAAGGTTTTAATGTAGTTTTGCAGTCGAATTATAACCAATCATGATATACTATGGACCAAAATCTCTCTTATAAATTTATATAGGAATGACACATGATTGTCATATCCGTTAGTTACCTTTGCAAAACATTGAAACCTGAAATAACAATTAACAATTAAAAAGTTTTATGATTATGCTGAATCTACAAAACAAAAGAGAATGGCTGCAGAGAGCACTCTTTGTGGTCGTTTTGCTCAGCAGTACTTTGGCATTTGCCCAAAACAAAGTGAGCGGAACAGTGAAGGACAAGACCGGTGAGCCCATCATCGGAGCCAATGTCCTGGAGAAAGGCACTACCAACGGTGTGATTACCGATATTGACGGTAACTATACCTTGAATGTAGCACGCGGTAAGACGCTGGTCTTCTCGTTCATTGGCTATCAGACACAGGAAGTCGTGGTTGCATCCAATAAGGTGGATGTAGTGATGGCTGAAGATAATGAGATGTTGGACGAAGTGGTAGTCATCGGTTACGGCTCCATGTCGCGCAAGGATGTAACCTCTTCGATTACTACGGTAAAGGCTGACCAGCTGAACAAGGGTGTCTTCTCTGATGCTGCCAGCATGTTGCAAGGTAAGGTGGCCGGTTTGACGGTAACGACTACGGGTGACCCCAATGGCACACCCAGCATGACGCTGCGTGGTGCCTCTTCACTCCGTTCAGGCGCTATGAGTCCTTACTATGTCATCGATGGTATTCCCGGTGTAGATATCTCGCTGGTAGCTCCCGATGAGATTGAGAGCATCGACGTGCTGCGCGATGCTACCGCTACGGCTATCTATGGTTCGAAGGCTGCCAATGGTGTGATTATCGTCACCACGAAGAAGGGTAAGAAAGACCAGGAGCGCGTCAATGTCACCTATTCAGGTTATGTGGCATTCGACAACGCTTTGAAGACCCTCGACATGGCTTCGGCTGAAGATATCCGTGGCTACGTGAAGCAGAACAACATCAACTACATGTACGACGGCGGTGGCAACACCGACTGGCAGGATGAAGTGATGCAGACAGCTCTGAGCCACAATCACAACCTCTCCATCAACGGTGGAGGTCAGAAGACTACCTACATGGCCTCAGTCAACATCACCAAGCGCGAAGGTGTTGTGACCGGCTCCAAGATGGATCGTGCCAACTTCCGTTCATTGGTCAGCACCAAGGTGCTGAAGGATAAGTTGGAACTGAGTGCCGGTGTGAACAGCATGTTCGGCAAGCATGTCGGTGTGCCTATGGGTGATGAGGGTGCTTCGGTGCTCGATGCCATGAACTACTTCAATCCTACGTTGCCTATCCGTCAGGAAGATGGTGACTGGTCGCATGGTACAGGTTCCAGCAACTACAACCCCCTCTCCATGATTTATGAGGATAAGTCGCAGACCGAGTGGAAGCGCAGTCAGATTCTGGCTAAGGCTACTTTGAACATCATCGATGGCCTGACTTGGAATGCCAACTATTCGTACGACAACCACCAGCGTATCTACAGTGCCTATCACTCGCACAATACCCAGATTAACGATAAGTATGGTAACGTGACTCCCTCGATGAATGGTGTGGCTCAGCGCAGCACCTACTTCGGTCACGGTCAGACTTTCGAGACCTATGCCAACTTCGACAAGACTTTCAACGACGTGCACAAGGTGGGTCTGATGGCCGGTTACTCTTGGGAAGAGACCACCAGCAACGACGGTTTCGGTGTATCGGTACACAACTTCCTCAACGACGAGCTGGGTTGGAACAACCTGACCTATGCCGGTATGATTGACGGTCCTCAGAAGGTGGAGAGCGGTACGATTGAGACCATTCGCAACATCTCTTTCTACGGTCGTGTCAACTACTCGTATGCAGGCCGCTACATGTTCCAGGCCACCATGCGTCGCGATGGTTCTTCCGTATTTGGTAAGGATCACCGTTGGGGTACCTTCCCCTCTGTATCGGTAGCATGGAATGTGACGGAGGAGAATTTCATGAAGAATCAGAAGGTATTCGACGTCCTGAAGCTCCGCGCCGGTTACGGTGTCAGCGGTAACGCCATGGGCTTCGGTGCCTACTCGGCTGTTGCCACTTACGGTTCTACC